>BTQB01000005.1:0-30561 GCA_036985655.1 Anaerolineae bacterium
ATCTCTTCGCTTCAGTTATAAACTCTTTATGCGAAATAGCGATCCATTCAGCTCCACTTCCATTTGGAGCAAGATCTTGGGGCAGATATTGGCTAATTCCAGCAGGTTTCAAAACGTTGTCGCTTGATGAGATTATGTAAAGGGATTGAGATGATCTGTCTGTCCCAAAGGTCACCGTATAAGTATTGCCAGCTCCTTTGGCTGAGACCTTCGGCGAACTGATCGAAACAGGATTCGTCCGATCAGAAATATCCCAGATGATAAATTTCTCTGGAACGCCATTGAGAAAATTACGAACTTGAAACTGGCGGGAGCCGCCACCAACATCGCCAAAGATTAATTGATCTGACACCGCCTTGAGCTGTCGCTCATAATCAACGGTTATTCTGTTGAGATAGATTGCTTCGTTAGATGCTGAAGTTTTGCTTTCCGTTGCTAAAACAACTGCTACGATATTGTCGCCGTCGAGCACATAATCTACAGGCAGAGCTGCATCGATATTGATATTCTTCTTTCCGTACCACGAAGCTTCACCCCCAGAAGGTTGATCGTTGAGATATACCTTAACTTTATGGGGGATATCTCCTCCACCAACTACTGGATTCCATTTAGATGAAAATTCAGCAGTCAAGCGGCCGACCTGTCCAATATTGACTGGATCGGGCAGGTTTATCTGATAAGTCAATGTTAGAGGGTCTGCCCCCTTCTTGTAGAGTTTGTCCCAATACCACGCATCAGGATCGTTAGGGAACGAATCCCATTGATCTGTCCAACTGGCAAACCAGATTTTCTCCGGTTCTTTGGTGATACTTTCCATAAATGAATTTACAGGTGTACCTATGACTGATTGGCTGGAATTAATTTTTGTGGAACTCCCGTTAGCCCAAAGCCAAAAAACATTCTCGTTTACATATTGCTTCTCTAACCTGGGTCCATCGAATGCCCAACCAAAGAACCGCAAACTATCCCCAGGATCAAATTGGCCATCGGCGCTATTGCCAATATATTCATAAGCCACTGGTTTGCCGCGGTAGGTCATCTCTAAAGTTGCCGGGTTGATAGTGTCAACATCCATACCTGCAGAAATCAGGTCACTGTAATCTATTTCGTAGATTCCATCTGCAACAATTTCAATCTTATAGACATCCTGTCCAATAGGAAGTCCGGATTCCATATCACCTAAATTGGCTGGCAGGCTCCGCCAGGCACTTAACTGCTCAGGATTGATGAGAAGATCAGAGACCATATCAATATGGTTGTCGTCCACGCTTGGACCAGGTACAAGGTTGTCAAACACAGCGCCTATAAAATTTATCTTGACATTTAGTTGGAGGGAGTGAATCAACTGCTGGCCATTACTCTCATAGCGAACCGGAAAGAGATCGATCCTTATTAACCGTAAATCCCGGAGATACATCGGTTCACTTACTTTGTACAGCGACTTTGGGTAGATACCTGATGGCGGCGCCTCGACAATGTCAAAGTCAAGTGTGCGCTTGATAACGCTGCCGGAGGAACTATCAAGATCTTGGACGATGACAGTTTCAGGTTCCGGCCGGAAAAGTTCAATTTGTTGGTTCTTGAGACGCTTGGAACCAACTTCATCAACAACTATCTCAACAGCGGCTTCTGGGGGTAAAAGAACAAAGCTCGTAAAGAAGGGAAGTTCGGGAAATCCCGGTAGATTCAACCTATCTTGAAGGCCATTTACCTTAATGCGCCCAAGCGGATCAACTGATAGATTGTCCGTGTTTAATTGAAAGGACAGCTCCTGAGAGGTTACAGATAAATTAGAGACAACTGCTCCACTCTCATCCTTTATGGCACTATTCATGTCCGCAGCTGAGGCGCTTACGATTACTATTCCGATTAGCAGCATCGCGAGAAAGAGGGGGAGGGCTAGAAAATAGAGGCGGCGGATATTCATAATTCTTTGTATTGGGTTACAGGTATTAGATTTGAATCAACCCTTTTCTTGTTAAGTCTGTGAGGAAATCGTCAACATCCTCCGATGCCTCTTCATTGCTAACTTCAAATTCCCGAGAAATTTTTTCCGTGATATCCACCAATGAGTGGCTGCCGTCGATCATTAACCAGATGGCAGTACCCGTGCGATTAAGAACCCGGACTTTACCCTCATCGGGAGTTACTATTACGGTTCCATCATCCAGCTCCCGCCAAATAAGGGTAGAAGAAATTGTTGGAACTTGCGCAGGATTCATATTACTTTCTCCATAGATATACTCCAATTAAGATCAGGCCAGTCACAACGGATAATGATGCCAGAACGATACCAATCCAAGAAAATGTCGGTGCTGTAACAAATATTTGCTCATGGAGCTCCTTCGAATTATCAAATTCGACATCCTCCAGGCGGTAGTAGTAAGTCTTATCGCGTCGAACATTCTCATCAATAAAGCTGTAAGAACCTCCGGTCGCTGCATCGGATGAGCTTGGTATCAGGGTGTTGTTTATCTGTTCAAAAGGTCCGAATTTATCATCACTCCTGTAAATATTAAAGCCTGCTGTATCAAACTCTGATTCAGTTTCCCACTTTATCTCTATCTTCGGTGGAATTAGCAATTGTATAAATAGAACTATTAGCCCAAAGGACACCCAAATTAGTCCTATTACGAGTAAGACAAGATTAGATCTCTTAATTTTTTTATCATGTTTGTTGTTCACAGGTTCATTCTAGCAAAAAGAGATAATTATGTGATAGAGTTCAGGTAAACAAGGTCAATGGTGTGACAAAGAGCCGTTCTCAATTTATATGCCAGCGTTGCGGCCGAATATCAGCCGCATACATGGGAAAATGCCCTCAATGCGGTGAATTCGGCACTATGGTCGAGCAAATTACCGTCATTCCCTCATCCCAACAGAGGTCTAAGCGAGGTAAATTAATCCATCCTAGCCAACCAAAGCGCTTAAATGAGCTGTCGATTAATGAAGGAAAACGATTGAAGATCGATCTAGACGAATTTTCCAGGGTTTTAGGAGGGGGTTTTGTTCCTGGATCTTTGTTACTTATTGGCGGAAGTCCAGGAATTGGCAAATCTACCCTCATGCTTGAAATCGCTGGGCATTTTGCACGGACACATGGCCGGGTCTTATATGTTTCTGGAGAAGAGAGCGCTTTACAAATTAAGATGCGGGCCGATCGGATGCAGGTTTCTGCAGATGAAATGTTTCTAGTAACTGAAACTGGATATGAACTTATTCTTAAACACATCGAAGAGGTCAAACCGGCCCTGGTGATTATCGACAGCATACAAACAACCTTCACAGAAGATTTAACATCCTCAGCTGGAAGTGTCAGCCAGGTTAGAGAATGTGCTGGCCGATTTCAAGAAGTAGCCAAACATCAAACGATAATAATTGTTCTGGCTGGTCATGTCACCAAAGAGGGCGCCATTGCCGGGCCGAGAGTTCTTGAACACATCGTCGATACGGTACTCTATCTAGAGGGCGATCCTTTTCATCGATATCGTCTCTTAAGGACTGTCAAGAACAGGTTCGGACCGACAAATGAAGTTGGCGTTTTCGAGATGACTGGCGGCGGATTGAAAGAGGTTCCTAATCCCTCACAGGCGTTTTTGGAGGGCAGGCAGGTTAAGGCATCTGGATCGACGATTGCTGTGATGCTCGAAGGCACCCGGCCGCTGCTCGTTGAGATCCAGGCATTGGTGAATTCTACAGCTTTTTCAAATCCTCGTAGGACGGTTAGCGGCGTTGATTACCAGCGCTTACTATTAATCGCTGCGATCTTAGAACGTAGAGCCGGCATCAGGCTACATGACAAGGATATTTATGCTAATGTTATCGGCGGCATTCAGCTTCAGGAGACTGCTGCAGACTTAGCTATCGCTGTAGCTATAGCCAGCAGCGTCAAAGATAGACCAGTTCACGCAGATGTAGCGTTCATCGGTGAATTGGGATTAAGTGGCGAGATAAGATCTGTCAACCAAATTGATTGGCGCCTAAAAGAGGCTGCAAAATTAGGTTTTGGTCGCTGTATCATGCCTAAATCGGAAGCAAGCAAATCGGAATTAACTGCAGTTGGATTAAGGAAGATCGGCGTGAATTCTATCTCTGAGGCCCTAGATCAAGCATTTTATGTAAAGTGATTCCGGATCAGCAACGATCTAAGAATTGGCAAGCGTTCCTCTTTTATTTTCTTCGCCCCAAGTATAGGAAGAAGACACCGACAGAGGCTAATAACAGGATAACGCCCAAGAAAAGTAGAAGCAGCCCTTCCGGTATTTGAGCATTGTCAACACCAGAACTTGTGTTGCCAGGCGTAGATGTCGGCGCAGATTCCAAGAGCATTCGAGGGGAAGGAGTAATCGTAGGCAAAAGGCTGGGCAAGTTATCCTCAGTCGGTGCAAGAGTCCTGGTCGTTGTAGGTTCAATGGTTGGCAGTTGAGTTGAACCTCCAGTTTCGGCAGGCACAGGCTTGCGGCCGACTACCAATATTCTACCAGGCAATAATACTGACTCTTCTGTCAGGTTATTGTTGAGATCGAGCAAGTCGCCAAGCTCCAGATCATACCTGCTAGCGATACCGAATAGAGTATCGCCTTCAACCACGGTATAAATAATGGTACCATCTTCTTTTGTTATCGTTCCTGGGAATGCGGTATCGAACGGCAATCCTGACGGTGCGCTTCTAATGCCAAGTATAATTTCCTGGTTAACGACCAGGACAGAGGTCGATTCCAATTCATTCAACTCATATAATTGGGAGAGAGCTACCCCAAATCGATCTGCAATCCAAGTTAGGGTGTCTCCAGGTTGAACCAGGTAAATATACCGTCCATCGGGGCCAGCAGTTGGCGAGGCGACTGGGGTCGGGCTGCTGGTTGGAAGAGGCGTTTTTGTTGCAGTTGGAGATGGACCTGGTGTAGAAGTGGGCAAGGGAGTAAGTAGAGGACCCTCGGTTGGTGCGATTTGGCTGATTGGCGCCAAATTGCCCGATTTGAAGCCGCTGCTGAGTTGAGCCGTTAAATCTAAGTAATAGTTGCCAAACGACTTGCTGGGTTCTATATTGCTGCCTTCTTTCCACTCATTGAATGAGTTAATAATTATCATATCCGGGCCGCTTGCGGCAGCGGCAGAAAAGCTAGATTGGTAAAAACTGCCGCCATCACGCGAACGGATAAGCGTTGCTTCACCGCGGCCGAGCAGTGCGTCATTAAAGCCCGGCATCGCGGTGCCGACCCAATACTTGTATGTGCCATAACTTGAGGCTGCTGCCCGTGTGTTTTGTGCCCAGCTGGCCGATGTTATTGCCGGGCTATCCGACCAGGCGATATTGTATAGGTGTAAACCATCAAAGACGGACAGATAATCACTCTGACCGCCTTCAGCAATCCAAATTGTATTCCGGCCCGGGTCGACACTGTTTCGTATAGTGTTCCATTCTTCAACTGTTAGCAGCCCGTTCGCCCAAAAAAAGATAACTGGCTTGCCATCAACCCGAAGATATGACGGATGGCTGCTGTAACTTGATATGAGCGTGCTTAAAGCAGTAATCCTATCGTTATTGTTTTTAAAATAGGGGCTTCCAGTTTCGAAATCAACCGCAGCTTTAAATCCACTTGCGGACGCCAAATCGAGCAGAAGGCGAAAATTTGAATCTGTTTGATTGGGAGATGGACCGTACCAGCTTTGAACAAACGCATCGATACCGGCTGAGCGAGCTTGATCAATATGTCTTTGAATTACCCCAGGATTAGATGAGGTGTAAGGTTCTGGTGGTTGGAAGGGGGTTTGACCAGGTCCAAAAGAACCTGGGTCGTACCAGGCGTAGTAAAAAGCAAGTACCAATTTCGTCTGGCCCTGTGCCTCAGCGGCTGCCTGATTGAAATCTTTCGATATTCGATCCATTCGCCAACCACCAGAGGTAACAAGAATGAACAGGCCGAAACCAATGATATAAAATGTGCGAATATGTCGATAAAGATAATTGAAGACCATCAATTCAGGCCCCACCGGGGTAAATCCTACTTGAAATTAAAAGCGGGTAATTATACATGATGAGGTTAGAACGCTAAAGGTAAAGATTTGAATACATTCTGATTTGTGATATTATTCTCGACTGTTGTGCGTTGCCGTCGATTTGGCGGTCTACGTGTTCCGCTCTTCGAGAAAGAAGGGCTGTAGCTTGCTAAAGCAAATCCAAGGAACGGAGGTTATGCAACATGCGTGAATACGAAGTTACAGTTGTTTTAAAACCAGACTTAGATGACGATGCTCGGAACCAGGTCCTGGAGCGGGTGGAGGGATGGCTGGCCCAGGGAGAAAACGACGATCAGAAGTTAAAAGTCGAACATTGGGGACAGCGTACCTTGGCCTACCCGATAAATAAAATCAACGAGGGATATTACGTTCATTACAAGGCCGCATTGGATCCTACATCAATCCACGAGGTTGAACGGAATATTCTTTATGTTGATGATATCTTACGTCATCTTATTGTTCGAAAGCCTGAATAAAGCCTCAAACCTTCCATTGAACCACTCTAGAAATATGACTGGGATATAGTGGCCGGCTTTTTGGGCTAGGTAGATGGATGGCGAGATATGAACGTAAGTAGCTGAGCCTGTGGCTCAATCTGGAGAGAAACTAAATGAATGCGGATAATAGATCGAGAAGTAGAGGTCCCCTAGCAAGTAGCCCCTATCATCGTAAGAGAAGAATCTGTGCGTTTTGTGTGGAAAAAGTTAGTTATATCGATTACAAGGAATACGAGGTTCTGCGACGATATTTGACTGAACACGGCCGTCTTCGCCCAAGAAGACAAACGGGAACCTGCGCCAAACACCAGAGAGCATTGGCCAAAGCTGTTAAGCGTGCTCGCCATTTAGCTTTGATTCCCTTTGTTGTCGACTGATTTTAGATTTGGAATGATTGATGGCTAAAAAAAGAACGGCCCCTCCAGATGAGAGGCAGCGGCAAAGTCGGAAAGCAATCTTAATTGCCCGAAAAGAAGCAAAGCAGACCAGGCAAATTCGGCTGGCGATTGGTGTTGTTGTACTGCTGCTGGTTATTGTACTTGTGGCAGGATTGACGAACGAGTTCTTGTTAAAACCAGGTTTACCTGTCGCCAAGGTTAACAATGTTGAAATATCGATGGATGAATGGCGTCGTCGTGTACGTCTCCAACGAGCCCAACTAATATTGGGGATAGAAGACTTGGCGGAAGCAGTTGGGCAGGATATCGGTCAAGTTCAACAATTTGCCGGTCAGCAGCTATTATTACTAACGCAGGATTCGGAACGATTAGGCCAGGCTGTATTAGACCAGATGATAGATGAGGTCTTGATAAAGCAGGAGGCTGACGCCCGAGGTATTTCTGTTTCTGAAGCTGATATCCAAAAGGAAATCGAAGAGAGTTTTGGTTTTTTTGGTGGCGCGTCACCAACCGAGCAGCCAACTGCCACGGAAACAGTAGCCCCAACGCCCTCACTAACGCCGATTCCAACTGCTGTTATTACGGAAATTGTGCCAACAAATACGCCGTTTCCCACCTTCACACCTGGACCAACCAGTACCCCCTTTCCGACATCGACGCCTATCTCGAGGGAGGCATTTGAGGAGAGCCTTAAGGAGACATCTGATCGATTGGAAGAGTTAGGTATTCCGGAAGAATCCTTAAGAGAGATTGTCGAGGCCCAACTTTATCAAGAGCTTTTATTAAAGGAATTAGTCTTAGAAGCAGAACTGCCAACTGAAGATCTGCATGCCAGCTTCTTCTATCTTCAATTCAACTCGCAAGAAGAAGCGGATGATGCTCTCGAAGAGATCGAATCTGATGGTTACGTGGCATTTTGGAACAAAATACGTAGTCTGCCACCCGACCCTGATGATGAGAGCCCAACATTGGCACGCGAGGTTCTTTGGCGTACCCAGGAGGATGTAAATGCACTCCTGGATGAAATTGTTGGCGACACTGTCTTTGAAATACCGATCAACGAAACAAGCGCTGTTATCGTTGTACCTGCGCTAACAGAAGAAGAGGAAGACACCTATTACATTATCCTCGTTACCGGCAGGGAAATCAGGCCGCTTTCCCAGTCAGTTATTCAAAACGCTGAACAAGAGCTACTAAGTAATTGGCTTCAGAGTAAGAGGGTTGCTGCAGTAGAAACTTTCACTAGATGGCTGGCTAACATACCTCAACAACCAGGCATCGACCCCCGATTTCTTGTTCCGCCAACTCCAACGCCATTTGTAACATTGGAACCAACACCGGATCCTAATACCGGCAGTCAGTAAAATACACCGATGATCGTAGGGTAAGTGTTATCGATTGATACTTTTAGTCCGGACTACTCGTTATCTTTGGCTTGAGGTCGAGATATAAGTTTCTGGTTTGATCGATATTACCTGGCTGGAACTATCTGGGCCCATACTGATGCCATAAACGTTATCAGCTACCTGGATCGTTCCCCGGTTGTGGGTGATGACTACAAATTGTGTTTGTTGACTCAGTTCGCTTAACATGTCGCGAAATCGAGTAATATTGGCTTCATCCAACATTGCATCAACTTCATCCAGCACGCAGAATGGCGTCGGTGATACTATCAGAAGCGAAAATACCAGAGCCGCCGCCGTTAGCGCCCTCTCGCCGCCTGAGAGGAGTCCCAAGTTCAGCGCCCTACGGCCTGGTAAACGGGCAACAATGTCGACGCCGCTGATAGCCAGTTCATCGGGATCAGTGAGAACGAGTTGAGCAATGCCTCCTCCAAATAAACGAGTAAAAACTTTCCGAAATTCCTTGTCAACTCGACCGACAGTTTCAACAAATGACTTGGATGTTAATTCATCAAGTTCCTGAATTATTTCCTGTAGACGTTGACTCGTCGCGTCTAGATCAGCCACTTGATCCTGTAGGAAATCAAAGCGATCCTGTAGCTCCAGATGTTCGATTGGGGCATCTGGATTAATGGCGCCTATCCGGTTCAGCTGCCCTCTGAGCCGCTGAATTGAGCTTTCAATATCCTCTGGTAATTCTTCGACCGCTGGCAATACTTCAACAATATCGGACATGGGGAGGGGCGTCTGGACATTACTATTTTCCGACGGCAGATTGACGATTCCTAATTCTGCCTGGATACGTTCTTTCAATCCCTGGACATTATTTTCTTGCTGGGAACTCTTGATTCTGGCTTGTGTATACGCCGCTTCTAAACCATCGTTTATAGACTGCTGCTTGTCTAATTGTTGCTCCAACTGCCTAAGATCTTTTTGAAGTAGATCTTGATTTAACCTGGCAGGCACTAATCTGTTAGCAGTTTCCGAGTATTTTTCCTCAAGATCAACTACTTTATCCTCAAGTGATGCCAGGTTAAGACTTAGTCGTTGGTCTTGCAGGTCTTGACGATCCTGTATCGCTCTTTTTAATTGCTCTTGAACTTGTTCTAAAGTCGTTCTGCGACTATCTACCACAGCAACTCTGCCGGCCGCAATGGTACGAGCTGATTGCAGCCGCTGTTCCAATAACAACCTTTCTTGCTTGGTCTCTTTGACGGGCAGCTTCGAAAGCTCCTCCTCTGAATTGACGATCTTCAGTCTAATATCCTCTTTTTTTTCAATTAACTCATTGATGTCTCGCTGTATATTTTCCTTACGATCGAGAAGGTTCGATAAAGTTGCCTCAGTTTGAGCGAATTCTTTTGAAACCCGCTCGAATTCTTCTTGGCGCCGTTCATACTCCGCCTGGGACTTAGCCACACGAGAATCAAGGAGCTGCTCTTCTTTTTCAACCTTCGCCAGAGTGGCTTCAAGGTCTCTTATTTCATTTTGAATTAGTTCAAGAGAAGCCGATAGGCCAGCGATTTGCTGTTCTAACTGGCCCATTTCATACGTATTGCTTGCTGTCTGCTCCTTGAGATTCTTAAGTTCATTAACTGTTTGATAGTTGGATAGGTCGATAGAATGCGGCAGATTCTGCACGAGCCGGCCGCTTCTTATGATTAATCCGTCAATAGACACTAGAACTGTTCCTGGAGGAAAATCGTCAATAATTGCTAGAGCGGTCGGGCCATCATCAACCAAATATACGTTATCAAGCAGCTTCTTGACCGTGGTCAATAACTCGCCTTTCACCTCTATCAAGCTACTTAACCGGGAACGAATCTCCGGATGCTCTATAGGCTTTGATTCATTGTAAATTGAACCAGGCGAAGTTATAGATATATCTGTGCCCTCTTGCTGGCTTAATCTTACTAAGCGCCACAAATCATCCTCGGATTCGACAACAGATGTATCCAGGGCATAAGCAAGCGCCGACAGTAAGGCATCTCGATATTCGGATCGAACAGAAACGAAATCCATTAGGTGGCCAGCGATGTTGATCGTCTCAGGAACATCACTTTTAGCGGCTAATTGACGTTCATGAACCTCGATTTTCGCTTCCTGCTTGGAAATGGTCTCTCTAAGATCAATCTTCGTTAATTGAAGCCTGTCGAACTCAGCCAGGTGAGCGGCCAATTCAATGCGCAGTTCTTCTAATTTCTTGGAAAGTTCAATCCGTTTTGCTTTTACATCCGCAAGAGAATCAATCAACCGCTGAAGTTCATTATCAGCTTTCTGCCTTTGTTCGTCGGCTGCAAGAAGCTGACTGTCTACTTTCTTGGAAGCCGTTAATTCAGCTAGGCGCTCATCGATTTGTATTGATCGACCATCAGCTCTCGCGAGATCATTATCAGTAGACCGCAACTCGTCATTTAAAATGCTGATTTTCGATTCCAGCCTTAATATGGCTGACTCGTCCGCACCTTGATCAAGTTGGAACCGTTCTAGCATTCTCTCCACATCTTCTTGCTCGGAAAAGGCTGCGGCCGCTTCTTCCTGTGCTTCATTGAGTTTGCGCTCTGCCTCGTGCAAACCCGTATCTAATAGTGCAATTCTCTTTTTTAGAGAGTTTTCTTGCTGCACTAAGATTGATTTTCTTTCCATAGCAACTGCAACTTCCTGGCGGGCAATTCCCAGGCTGTCACGGATTGACTCTCGTTGTAGTTCAATTTCTGCAATACGTTCTCTTGAAACTTGTAACTCCTGTCTAAGCTCCTCGATTTTCTTGCGCAGATCCAGGGTTTTACTTCTGCCTGATCGCCAATTTTCCTCGGCCGTTCCACTTATTTCCCGGCTGATCTGCAGCTCTCTTTGCTCGAGGTTCCATTGATAGCCATACCAGATTCGAAGAAGGTAACGAAGATCCGACTCCACCTGAGCGTAGTTTCGGGTCCTGTTCGCCTGCCTCTTGAGCTGGCGAAGGCGCGGCGTTAGTTCGGTCAAGATATCAGTTACTCTCCCCAAATTAAGCCTGGTCTCGTCTAACCGGCGCACTGTTTCCGCACGTTTAGTCTTGTAAAGTCCAATACCAGCTGCTTCTTCAAAGAGCGCGCGTCGTTCCTGCGGCCTGAGAGAAAGCGCTTGATCAACCAGACCCTGACCTATAATTGTGTACGTCCTCTCGGCCAGTCCGCTGTTTGCTAATAACTCTGAGACATCTTTTAGCCGAACTCGCTGCCCATTAAGAATGTATTCGTTTTCGCCTGAGCGATAAGCCCGACGGCCGATTTCAATTTCGATGTAATCAAGCGGCAGCCAGCCATTTGTGTTATCAAGGGTTAAAATCGCCTGGGCCATCCCGGCTCTTGATCGATTTCTCCCCCCGGAAAAGATCATATCTGTCGTGCGTTTTCCACGCAGCGTCATATAACTCTGTTCACCCAGAACCCATCTAATAGCATCTGCTATATTGCTTTTACCGCTTCCATTCGGTCCTACGATAGCGGTGATGTTTCCGTCAAACAGAAAATCTGTTTTTGTGGCGAATGTTTTATAGCCTTGTAGGCTTAATTTACTCAGTCTCATTTGCGGCGGGCAGTATATTGCCTTCGACTTGTTCGGGCAAGGGAAACATCAAGGTATTATTCAGGCCCTCGTCAGATGACGTGGCAGAGAAATCCTTTCAAGTATTCAGATTCAGGGAAGGTCAAGAGAATGGGATGATCAGGAGCCTGGCTTAATTGTGACAGCACCTGAACATCGCGGCCTGCATCCACGCTGGCGCCAAACAGGACCTTTTGAAACAGATCTCGATTAATGAGGCCGGAGCATGAAAATGTTGCTAGAAGACCATCTGATTTTAGCAGCTTCATCGCCAACAGATTGATATCCTTATAGCCCCGGCAAGCTGAATTAATATGGCTTTTGCTGTGGGCAAATTTTGGAGGATCTAATATCACCATGTCAAAACGCCTGCCCTCCCGATATAGCTGGCGCATTATCTGAAAGGCATCCCCAACAATATATTCGTCATTGGGCCGATCGAAACTGTTTATCTCCTGATTTTGTTTGGCCAGACGTAGAGCGGTGGAAGAATCATCAACATTAACTATTTCATACGCTTCTCCACGAGCAGCGAAAACGCCAAAACCCCCTGTATATGAAAAGGCGTCTAAAATTGAACGGCCTTTCACTAAATAATCACCAGTTACTAGCTTCCGGTTTACTCTCTGATCGAGATAAAATCCAGTTTTATGACCTTTCTTGATATCGACAGAAAAGTAAAGCGAATCCTCCTTTACAATGAGATCATCTATTGGTTCCTCCCCCCAAATACAACCATGATGTTGAGGAAGTTTCTCCTTTTTACGCACGGCGGTATCTGATCGCTCAAAAATCCCATCGGGATCTAATTTATCCACCAGCAATTGGACCAAGATCTTTTTCCGCTTGTCTATTCCAAGAGTCAACAACTGTATTACTAGAAAATTATTGTATCTGTCGACTATAAGTCCGGGTAAACCATCAGCTTCAGCATTGACGAGGCGGTAGGCTGTCGTCTCAGGCAATGGCCTTAATTTTCGACGGCTCTCGATAGACCTATCCAGTTTTTTGCTCCAGAAAGTCTCGTCAACGTTTTCAGCTTGTTCCCAGGTGAGAATTCGCGCAGTTATTTGGGAATGGGGATTAAAGTATGCTCTGGCTAACCAAGCTCCATCATTCCTTTTGATATCGACGATGTCACCTGGGGCTGGATCCCCACTTGTTCTTTGAATTGCTCCGGAAAAAATCCATGGATGGTGATTATCCACTGGTTTTTCACGGCCGGGTTTTAGGATTAGGGAGGAACCTGATATGGCCATCTAACTAAACAGATCGATGATCCTTTTCAGCGTTCTCGTCACCTGTGAGCAGGGCCAAAGCGTGGGGAAGGATCGGAAGAATTATTTCCATATTTTCTTTTACTGCCTTGGGGCTTCCAGGTAGATTGATTATTAGAGTCTTGTCCCTAATCCCTGCTACTGCTCTTGAAAGCATGGCATGCCGGGTAATTTTTAAGCTTTCAGACCTGACTGCTTCGACAATGCCTGGCGCCAGCCGGTCAACAACTTTTAACGTGGCTTCCGGGGTGACATCAAAGGGGGAAAATCCAGTGCCGCCAGTGGTGAGAATAAGGTTAAGCCCCTTGTCACTCCAATTTTCAAGGGCCGACACAATCTCATTAAAATCATCGCCTACTACTGCTCTTTGACCAACGGACCACTCTGTATTTTCCAATATGATTTTATTAATCAGTAGGCCGCTTATATCCTCGTATAAGCCTTTTGAGGCGCGATTGCTGATAGTTAATATTCCAACCTGGACCATTCTACTTTGACCTTAATATTTTTAGGTAATGCTTGAAGAGGAACTACTCAATAATTATGGAAGAAAAGGAATAAAGCACAGCTTTATTTTTCCGCATTTGTAACAAGAGCCAGCCACCTGTCATTTAATCCACTATCTGTTACGCCGTAAAAAACATGAATCCCATCATCATCTCTCATTGCGAGATCATACCAGACATAGTTATCGCGTCTACGCTGGCCTAAGACAGCAATGTTTCCATGCCATTCGATCTTAGACACATCGTACTTACCCGATTCCTTCTGGGTTATTGCGTAATGCCACAATTTTCTTGCCGATGACCGGGAAACATTATTGATTAAGCTCCCGTTTCTTAAATCCTTTACCGTATGATATAGAGTTCCATCCCGTTCTTCACTAGAAACAATCTCAACCCCAGTCCGTGGAGGACCGCCTGAATCCTGCGTTATTGTTTCTGGCTCCTTACTTTCCAAAATGGAGGGTTTTTCCTCATCTCTAGATTGTTCAATGACATCTTCGACTACTGCCCACCTGGATCCCTTTATCTGGTGCTCGACCAATCGCACTATTTCATCTCGTACTGCCAGTGTCGTTTCTGCCTCATCTCGAATGTAAAAGCGATTATCATCAATGGCATACGGCACCTCCTTGCCAGGTGGAACCACGATCCTGACTATTGTTTTTCCTGACGAAACGAGCTTGTTTACATTCACCCCAGGATTTGGGCTCATCCGTCTGTCGATAGTTGAAGTCAAAAAGTTAATTGCTCTGGCTGTATCCCTAACGCCAATTATTTCTTCCTTTGGATCTGACGACAATCCAATATATATCGTTCCACCATTGGTATTGGCCATGGCACATACATCTTCCAATACCCGATTTAAATGTCCTCCTCGCTGGTTCATGCTCTTATGAAAGGCCTGGACGATTGATGGCCCTTCATCACGGGCCACTTGAACAAAGTCCATCGGAGAAGCAGGCCCCCTAAACGGTCGAGTAAGAGAATAATCTTGACTGCTTAGGATGGATTTAAGATTGTCAAAACTTATGGTTGGTAAAAGAATCTCAGTTGCT
Organism: Anaerolineae bacterium; assembly: GCA_036985655.1. GTDB lineage: Bacteria > Chloroflexota > Anaerolineae > Promineifilales > Promineifilaceae > UBA11865. Next base: position 14,743 of record BTQB01000005.1, read on the forward strand.
CTATCACCAACACCCAGATGTTTAGATGATGATGATTCACGAACTAACCTATGGGCATCAGAACCCTGGATACATCGCATTGCTCGCGGATATTCAGGTTTTGAACCATCAAAGAAACGGCGCGTGCTGTACCGGCCCCTCTTTTCCAGATCAGTCACCTCTAAGCAATGTAAATTCGGATCCTGTGTATAGGCTATCTTGGTTTGACCACCGAAATCCAATCCTCGCATCACAACACCATTACTGGAGTTTGCATGGGCAGCTATTACTAATCCACCATTTGCATTAATCAAGCGATAAGCCGTTAACACATCACTTGACGCACCCACAGTTGAGCTTCCTTCGGTCAACTGATCTAACGGTATATTGAGTGATAGAAGGATATGTTCTAGAAAAGACACAGGCGTCTCTGGTGGAAAAATACCCAAAATATGAAAACCAAATGTCGCGGTAAATTCAAATCCTGGCAAGATTAGAATTTTTTCCAGCAATTTGTGATAGGATTCTAACCTTCGCCTTTCGTCTGCCTCTAACCTGCCCAGGCTTTCCAGGTATTCAAGCTGCTCTATTTCATAGCGCATGTCGCGATAGCCTGCCACGGTGTTGTGGTCGGTAAAGGCAATAATGTTAAGACCACGAACGTCGGCCTGCCTTAAAATGTCCAGGTATGAAATTCGAGGTTCATGATAATCGTTGGATGCAGGTGTATGAAGGTGTAAGTCCATCCGCCGCCATTGACGTGCAGACATATTGCGTGATGAACGCCTTTCTTTTTTCTTGGCCAATTTTTACTCCTAGGCCAGCAAGTTGCTTAGCTCTTTTGAGAGGGCGGAAGTTGAGTAGGGTTTGAGCAAGAAACTAGTTGCACCAGCTTCTTCGGCCGCTTGGAACCGCCGATCATCTCCCGAGATCATTATTATAGGTATTTCCGGAGGAGCAGCTGTTGATCCTGCTCGAATTTCTTTCAACAGGTCTATCCCGTCGTCGCCATGAGAAAGATTGCAATCAATAATGAATGCATCAGCTCCATTCCCCGCGGCTTGCTTTGCACGCCTTGTATCGGGACAAACCGTCACCTGGAATCCATCCATTTCTAGCAACATTCCGACGAGATTGGTATTGGTTTTATCGTCGTCAACAAGGATGACGCTTCGCATGAGTTGCTTATCTTACTTCGAATCACCAAGGGCGATAATACCGCGGACCAGGCCAATAACGCCTATCGCGATTCGAATTCCATCTGTTGTTTTTATTTTTGGCGGCTTGCCGCCAGCCTCCTCGGCCGCTCTTGTTAGCAAATAACTGGTCCCAAGTCCAATTAGGGCCCCAGACACTGCGCCAGTAACCAAGATTTTTACTTTCCATTTGCTTGAAGGTTCAGGCATTGATTATCTCCACTTGAAAATGGATAAGAGGCGGTTAATTAGATTACTAATAAATGCATATCGAGAAGCAATACGGATAAAAGGCTCGCGAATTTGGGCCATGATTGCAACTATACGATCTGCGATTAATTCTAGGCGATATTGAACCCGCCACAAGATCCATTGTGAACTTCGTATAGGAGCTTGTCCGCGGCTCCTCATTTGAAATGTTATTGCAAAAAATGCAGTCGGGACGATCGCGCAGAGAACCATCGTTGGGATTATCGCCAATATCATAACGGAATCAGCCACAGCTGAAATGGTCTCAAGCGCTTCAGTCGAACCGATACCCAGAGCAACAATCAGCAGCAATATTGTTATGCTGAATGCGATAATTAATGCCAGTCCAATTGGCAGGTAAATTGCCAAAATATTAAATCGGCGCATCCTTGCGCCTCGTTCAACTTGTCGCGTTGAAGGCCTATAAACCGGTTCAATTTGAGTTTCTGGTGGGTGGTTCATCTGCAACTACTCAGAGAATTGTACCACAATGAATTTGATGGTAACAGTGATAAGAAGATTAAACAAAGGTTGAACGATAGGCGAAAATAATATTATGATAATCAGCCCAAACAGCACTTCGGAATCTGCACAGTCAAATCTGAATGTTTTTGGTCTAAGATTTGCCTTCTCGCGGATAACATCCAGCAGTTATCATTCTGATGATGGCAGCTCCTCCAAATCTGTCCCTAATTCGCCTGAGCACGCTACAGACGAGATTACAAAGCCGGTTTTAGGATCAAAACATTGACAGAAAGTTGTATTAATATCTTTATTGCTTCCTTCCCATAAAGCGTAGTAAACAGATGTTTTCAGGCAATTGTCTTGTGTTCCACTATTTCGCTGCCACTGGATTCCGATTCCCTGCTGCTCACTTTCCTGCAGGAGAAAAAGTCGAAATCCGACACCGGATTCACTACCAACCATCAATTCTCCCCTGGTAGACAATACAATTGATACAAACGGGACAGTCATCAGCAGCAGCCATATAAGAATCAATAAGAAATATCCGATCCTCTTTAGCTTCATCCCATTATTAATCGCTGATTCTATTCCCGGTTCAGTAGGACCTCAGACCGGTATCATTAAACCCGGTTTCGTGCAAGGCGGTCTCGGTCAGCTCTCGGACCGGTTTTCCATTGATCGCTTTTAAATATAGTTCGGTGTATTCCTTCAACATTCTGCGGCTTGAAAACCGGGGAACGTTTGAGCGAATTGACTCTCGCATTATGTCAATCCATCCTCTCGGTATATTATCTCTATCCCGATCATAAAATAGCGGTACGACTTCTTCTTCTAATAGGGAATAAAGCGCGTTGGCATCTTCTGCGTCCTGTTTTTCAGGTGAATCGCATTCTTCACAGTGACTTATAGCCCACCCATTTCCCCCATTGTATCCTTCATCCCACCAGCCATCTAGAACACTTAGATTTGGGATGCCATTGAGGGCAGCTTTTTGGCCACTTGTGCCGCTCGCTTCTCTAGGTTTCCGTGGTGTATTGAGCCAGATATCGACGCCTTGAACCAGGTACCGGGCCATATGCATATCATAATCTTCAGCGAAAACGATTCGGCCGCCAAGCTGGTTATGTTTCGCCAGGTTGTAGATATTTTGTATTAGCATCTTCCCCGGATCATCAGCAGGATGTGCTTTCCCGGCGAAAATAAATTGAACCGGTTTATGAATGTCAAGTATTATTTTCTTAAGCCTTTCCAAATCGTGAAAGACGAGAGTGGCTCGTTTATAGGTTGCGAATCTGCGAGCGAATCCAATGGTTAATGCGTCAGGATCTAGAAGTGTACCTCCTGTTAGGACCTGGGTTGCATCCGTTGAGCCATTAACCCATCCCCTACGAACATGTTCACGCAAAAAAGCAAATAATTTCCATTTCAAGCTTTTATGTGTCTCCCACAGCTCAACGTCCGGAATATCAATTAATCTCGCCCAAACAGCAGGATCATCATGCCGTTCAATCCAATCTGGACCCAAAAACTTTGAAAAAAGTTTGTCGAATTCGGTAGGCGTCCATGTTGGAACATGAATTCCATTTGTTACATAGGTGATCGGGACTTCTCTTTCTTCTCGTGTGGGCCATACAGAATTCCACATCTTTCGGGATATTTCACCGTGCAACTTGCTGACGCCATTACACTGGCCAGACATTTTAAGGGCCATAACAGTCATATTAAAGCCCGTACCCCAGGTTTCTTCGTGGCGACCAAGGTCAAGAAACTCCTCACGTGAGATGCTCAGCTCCTCCCAGTAACCAGCGAAATATTGTTCAAGCAGATGAAAAGGAAAGGAATCATGCCCAGCTGCAACGGGCGTGTGTGTAGTAAACAAAGAATGGGCCCTGGCTTCATCTGCAGCCTCAGAAAAGCTCGCCCCCTTAGAAACCTTTTCACGGATAATTTCCAGAATTAAAAAGGCGGAATGACCCTCGTTCATATGCCATACAGATGGCTGGTAGCCCAGATGTCTGAGAGCCCTTACACCTCCTATCCCCAACATTATCTCCTGGCGTACCCGCAGTTCGATGTCGCCTGAATAGAGGCGGGCGGAAAGTTCCTTGTCCCAGGGATCATTTTCATCCACTTCTGTGTCTAACAAGTAAAGGGGTGTTCGCCCAACATTTACCCGCCAGACCCTAGCCCATACGGTATGGTCACCCATATGAACTGATACCTTTACATCAGATCCGTCCTCCTCCGTAACTTTACGGATGGGCGACTGGCCCAAGTCCAGCTGCTCATAAACTGCCTCTTGCCATCCATGGGAGGGGAGACGCTGGCGGAAATATCCTTGAGGATACATAAAACCGACCCCCACCAAAGGAATTCCTAGATCACTGGCCTCTTTTGCATGGTCCCCAGATAGAATTCCGAGACCCCCGGAGTAGATAGGCAATGAGTTATGGATACCAAATTCGGCAGAAAAATAGGCTATTTGCTGATCCGATAAGTCAGGATGTTCTCTCGGAAACCACTTATGTCCATCCTCTAGCTCCCTCTTGAATGAAATCATCACCTTGTTATAGTGACTATGAAACAAAGAATCCTTTGCTGCTTGATCGAGTTTTTCCTCCGATATCTCATTTAGCAATTGGACAGGGTTATGTTCAGATTTAGACCAAAGTGGATAATCCAAATGCCTAAATAAAGCCCTGGCCTCGGGATTCCAACTCCACCATAGGTTATATGCTAGGTCTTCTAACTCCCTTATTTTTTGTGGCAGCTTTTGGGTAAGATCACTCATTGAATAATTCCTTTTGGATAACTATTTTCTGGCAATTAATTAAAGGAAAAAATCGGCGGGCATTATATCATGCTCTAAAAAACGAAAAAACTATTTACCTGAAGTTAGCCAAGTCCTCCAGGATCTCGTCAAATTTGGGCGCGAGAACTAACCACTGATAAGATCCTACCGCTTCGGCTATCTCGCAAGCCACATTCCTCGCAAGATCTTTGTTCATGAGCGCCCATGTCAATCTATCTAAAAGCTGATCTTTATCACTATACAAGCATGCATTGTGAAATTGAGACGGCAATATTTCAGGATAACAGAGCTTATTTGGCAGCACCGGATACGTTTTACATGCTATTGCTTCTAAAACAGCAATGCCAAAAAATTCGTGTGTGGCAGTAGAGAAAGTAACATGCGCTGATTTTAATATAGCATAATAGTCATCCAATTCCGCATAGCCAAAATGCACGATTCGGTCCGATAACACCTCTAGTGCCTGTACAAACTCATGAGGTCTGTTCCGGAAGTTTTGGCCACATATCGCGATATTGAAGGAAATCCCCCTATTAACGAGCTCAAATAGTGATTCAAACATCGCCTTAGGGTTCTTGTCATATTCCCATCTCTGATTCCAGACTATAAGTGGGGTAGATTCATCAAAACCTAGACTTAAATCAGCTGAGGCATTTTGGATATCTATACCGGCAGGAAATACGCTGCTCTTTTCATTGAGTACTGCCAACGTCTCAGTTTCATTAAACTCGGGAAATCCTTTAAGGAATGATGGTAATTCTGTTAGCAGTTGGTTCCTATGGAATCTCGAGTTGAAGATGACAAGATCTGCCGCCAACATCGAGCTGAAATTGATGAAAGCATAATGAAGATCACGTTCACCCCCCTGCCTTCGCATAGGTCCCTCGTCTGGATCTTTAGGCAGCGGATAAGTCAGTTGGTTTTCATGCATATACAAGACAATCGGTGTCCTATTTGTTAATTCTCTAGTGAGTGCAAGGAAGGTGGTCAAATCGATCATATCTGTGGCGAGGATAAGATCGTACTTGATCGAAGAAGAAAGAAATTTTCTAGCCAATGTTATTGCGCCTCCGTGCATCCTCCATTTCCAGAAGCGGGCCGGAAGGGTGAGGGGGAAAATTTCGTGGTCAGAATGCTTAATAAGGCCATCGGCCCAATATTTATGGCTGCCACCGTGATAGGGCGAGAGAAGTGCAATTCGCATGTGTACGAGAAAAACTATCTGTTGAATGAGTTCGGAAAATTTATAATTAATTTGTTCATCAGCAATTAGTCGTGGTGTTTACTATGATGTATTATAGACGCCGTTGTCTTACAGCAAAGATATCGGCACCTACCGGGTGGCGCAGGACCACCATCAACAATACTTTTTTGGAAGTGATCGAAGGAAAATCGCCCGCACTATACTGGGATTCCACCTACGGGATTGCTATGGCCTTGATTGATGCCTTTCCGGATAAGGATCCAGACGAAGTTGGCTTGCACGAGCTAGCTGATATAGTTCCAACTTTACAGGGTTTTAAGGATTTCCCTGAGCTTGTGAACGAGAGAATATTAATAGATATACAAATTGCCTGGTATGAGGAGTTAACAAACGAATGACGGCCGCCAATGAACCTCTAACCTCAGATATTCCAATACCTGACAAGGTAGCTGATAATATATTCATCACCAGTATTGATAAGATCTATAATTGGTCTCGCCGAAATTCCATCTGGCCGATGGGGTTTGGTTTAGCCTGCTGTGCCATCGAAATGATATGTACGGCCGCAAGCCGCTTTGATCTAGCCCGCTTTGGCATGGAATTATTCAGGGCGACTCCAAGGCAGGCGGATCTTATGATCGTATCTGGGACTGTTACCAAGAAGATGATACCAACAATTGTACGCTTGTATAACCAGATGCCAGAACCCCGCTACGTCCTGAGCATGGGCGCCTGTTCAAATGGTGGGGGCCCATTCAAGGAAGGGTACAATGTGCTGGATGGCGTGGACAAACTGATACCAGTTGATGTCTATGTCCCGGGCTGTCCTCCAACACCACAAGCCTTAATCTACGGTCTCATCTCCCTCCAAGAAAAGATCGATGAACAGTCAATCCTCACGGTTCCGTGGTATCGTAAAGAGTCTGTTGCAGATTTTATTCCCGTACCTGTTCTGGGGCCTGATCTTATAGATTTAAGGCAGCTTGATTTAATCCGTAGGGAGGCCAGCAACCATGCTCAAGGAATGAGTTCAGAACCCAAATTAGCGGATTCAAAAGAATAGTCCACTTTTTAATGAAATTAGGTCACACAATGAAATTAGGTCAACCAATGGATGAAACGAAAGTTGAGTTAGCCGACACTGAACAGGAAGCAACTGATCCTGTTGAATTCGCCTCGACGAAGCTAAAAGAACGGTTTCCGGATGATATATTGGATGATTCTCGCGAACGATTTTCTGGGCTAATAGTTGCAGTAGAGAAAGTCGAAGAAATTGCAGCGTATGTAAAGGATGAGCTGGGATTTAACTATTTATCAAGCGTAACTGGCGTTGATTTAATTGAAGACAACAAGATGGAGGTTGTCTATCATACTTATTCCATCGACCAAGGGGGAGGATCACTTACCCTAAAAGTCCAGGTCGATCGAGAAAACCCGGTAGTTCCCTCCCTCATCGACACTTGGCCGGGGGCGGATTTCCAGGAGCGTGAAATATGGGATCTTTTTGGAATCCATTTTGAAGGCCACCCCGACCTCCGTCGAATTTTTCTTTGGGAAGGCTTTCATGGACATCCGATGAGAAAGGATTGGAAAGAGCCATTCTTTGAAGCCGACCAGAAACCCTTTGGTAGCCGGTGGCCAAGCGGCAATATTACCCGGGCGGAAGAGCACAATCCATATGGCAAGAACGTTAAATATCCAGAAAACTGGACCCCCGAAAATGTTGATTTTGAAGTGGATGCCAAATTATACGCTGGCGTAGCCATGACAAGAGATGCGGTGCCAGGATTAAAAACCGACAAAGTCATAGTGAATCTTGGACCTCAGCACCCTTCCACTCACGGTGTTTTCCGCATGGTTGTAACCTTGGACGGCGAGACTGTTCTTGAACTAAAACCGGTTATGGGTTACTTACATCGCAATCACGAAAAAATTGGTGAGCGTAACACCTTTATTATGAACATTCCTTACACCGATCGACTCGATTACATCTCGTCGATGTCCAACAATCACGGCTATGTTTTGGCCGTTGAAAAACTCATGGATGCTGACGTACCTGAACGGGCTGAATGGCTGCGGATCTTGATGGTTGAACTCACTAGAATTGTCAACCACGCCTGGGCGTTAGGGTTCTTGCTCAACGACCTCGGGGCGTTGCAGACGCCAATGTTGTATCTCTATATAGAGCGAGAACTTGTCCTGGATCTATTTGAGGAAACTGCTGGTTCTCGAATGATGTGCAATTATATGCGTTTCGGGGGCGTGGCATACGATTTACCAGATATGGTTCGCGTTCAGCCTACAATGTCTTTTTTGGATGACCTCATTAACAAAAGATTGCCAAAAGCCTTAGACCAGCTAGATCGATATATCACTAATAATGAGATTTTCCGGTCTAGAAGCATCGGCGTAGGTTATTTGTCCCCTGAAGATGCTGTCGCGTACAGTACAGCAGGCCCAGTGTTGAGGGCTTCTGGGGTACCTTATGATGTTAGGAGAGCTGACCCCTACTCCTATTACGAAAAGCTAGATTTTGACGTAGCTGTACGATATAACGGGGATATCTATGATCGCTACCTGGTACGCATAGATGAAATGCAGCAGAGTTTGCGAATTCTCAGGCAGGTTATGGGCTATATCAAGGAGACAGAGGGAGCGCCAATTTTGTCAGGTAAAGCCCAATATGCCATCCGTGTAAAGGGTGGAGACGCTTATGGACGTGTCGAGAATCCAAAAGGAGAACTGGGCTATTATTTAATGGCCAAGCGGAGAGCGTCGAGTCCCGATCGGTACCATATCAGGGCGCCATCCTTCATTAATTTAACACCCCTGGGTAAGATGGCTAAGGGTCACAAAGTCGCTGATATCGTCGGCATTCTTGGAAGCATAGATATTGTCTTAGGAGAGGTTGACCGGTAACTGGTTGAGGCGATAGATATCATCTAACATCGCACAACTTTTTTTAGGAGAAATTATGTACGGAGTTGGCATCGTCAAGGGCATGGGAGTGACATTTAAGCATTTTGTCCAAACATATGCTGATGATTTATTTTGGTTAGCCAGGGGCGGCCGATATTACAACGATGAAGCTCTTGATGTACGCCAGAGTCTGAATGGCCGAGGTGCTATCACTGTTTTTTATCCTGAGGAGAAACTTCCGGTTCCTGAGAGATTTCGATTTATACCGTTTCTTGTGACCGACGATCCACTGCCTGGTCAACATTGGGGCCATGACTGGTGCACATCTTGTGGCATATGTGCTAAGGTATGTCCCCCTCAATGTATCTGGATCGTGAGGGGCAAGCTGCCTAATGGTAGACCCAAACCGGAACCTGAAGAATTTTATATAGATATTGATATTTGCATGAACTGTGGCTACTGTGTTGAGTTTTGCCCGTTTGATGCAATTAAGATGGATCATGATTATGAATTAGCGAGCTACGACAGGAGCACAGCGCACATACATGATAAGGAGCGACTTAGTAAGCCCATCAGCTATTGGCGGGAGATAGCCAATAAGCGGGCCTCGGCCGAGGAAGCAGCGAGAGAATTGGCTAAGGCATCGAAGGGTAAAAGAAGGACAAAGGGCGACCAGACTAAGCCAGCCCCAACTCTGAGTGATAATCATGCTCGCCAGCTGCCTTATCGCGGGCAGGGTTGATCCTTGGTAAAAATAAATATAAAAAAAAGGCATTCCAACAATAATATGAAAAAAGATCTGACTAACAACGACATAAGCGAAGATACAATTCTCAAAGCTTTATCAACTGTTATTGAACCGGAGCTGCACAGGGATTTAGTATCTCTTAATATGATCCGGCAGCTGAAAATCAACGATTCTGATGTCAGCTTTACGATTATGCTGACAACACCTGCCTGTCCTCTAAAAGCTGTAATGGAGAAAGATGCAAGAAGGGCTCTTGCTCAGATTAATGGCATAAAGAGTGTGACTATAAATTGGGACTCAACAGTTCCAAGTGATAATCGAATAAATCAGCAAATTGGCCAGAATTTTCGAATTACCATTGCTGTTTCAAGCGGTAAGGGTGGCGTCGGTAAAACAACGATCGCGGTAAACCTGGCCATTAGTCTAGCTAGATCTGGCGCTGTTGTTGGTTTGTTGGATGCGGACATACTAGGGCCGAACGTTCCAATAATGATGGGGTTGCAGTCTATGCCACCCCCAAGAAACCGAAAAATAGTGCCGGCTGAGAAGTATGGGGTGAAGGTCATGTCGATGGCCTTCATGACAAGACCAGACCAGCCGATTGTTTGGCGTGGTCCATTGCTCCACAGCGCAATAAGGCAGTTACTGGTCGATGTCGACTGGGGAGAATTAGATTATTTGATAATCGATTTACCCCCTGGGACGGGTGACGCACAGCTGTCTTTGGCCCAATCAATACCTCTTTCTGGGGCGATTGTTGTTACTCAACCAATGCAGGTTGCGGCAGCTGATGCCCTACGTGGCTTGAAGATGTTTGAGAAATTAGAAGTGCCAATCATTGGCATTATTGAAAATATGAGTGGTGATTTTTTTGGCGAAGGCGCTGGAAAACAGTTAGCGCTTCAGAATGGCGTAGATTTTCTTGGCACTGTTCCTCTTGATGCCAATGTCAGGATCGGCGGTGACATCGGTGATCCGATTGTTATCACCTCTCCTGAGTCGCCGGCTGGAAAGGCTCTGGCGGAGATCGCTCCAATGGTTGCCGCTCGCGTTAGCGTTTTAACCCTAGCCAAAAAATCAACCTTTATACCTATTGAAATGATTAGTTAAATTATGCCTGACGTAATGGGAGTTCGTTTTCAGAAACTTGGAAAACTTTATCACTTTCGACTTAATGGTGATAGAGATAGCATATCCCCTGGCGATCATGTAATTGTTGAAACCAGGCGCGGCCGTCAGCTTGGTCAAGTGATCGGTTTTATTGAACAAGATCAGGTTAATAAACGACGCAGTCTAAAAGCCATCGAACGCAAGGCAACACCTCGAGATCTCGTATTCAAACAAGTTTGGGAGCAGAAGGAGCTGGATGCCCTAATCACCTGCCGGCATAAAGCAAGCGACCTGGGAATTGTGGACGCAAAGTTCGTTAAAGCGGAATATAGCTTTGACGGGTCCTGGCTTACATTTTTGTACGCCGCTGAAAATAAAAAATTAGACCTGCGAAACCTTAGAAGTATTCTGCGGAAATCTTTTCGAGCTCGTGTTGAAATGCTGCTGATTGGCCCGAGGGATGTTGCAAAGATATTAGGTGGTCATGGCGTCTGCGGCCAGCCACGATGCTGCTCAACTTTCCTTACCGAATTCAGTCCAATTTCCATAAGGATGGCCAAGGAACAGGGTATTTCCCTAAGCCCCCAGGAAATCACGGGTATGTGTGGGCGACTCCGCTGCTGCCTTGTCTACGAGTATGAGCAGTATGTGAATGCAAAGAAAAGTCTCCCAAAGAGAGGAAAACGTATAGGAACTCCGCTGGGCGAAGGTAAGGTGATCGATGTTCGGGTTCTTCGCGATTCTGTGCTTGTCGATGTCGATGGTGAACGTATAGAGGTGTTTCGCCATGAATTTGAACCATTAGAGGAACGAGAAGCCTTCGAGAAAAAGGCCGCCAATGGCTGTTCTAAGCATAAAGGGGGAGGGTGTGACTGTGGCGGCCGCGGGTAAGGTCTAAATAATATTTACAGCAGTTGAATTAGTTGGGGAGGAGCAAAATTTTACGTATGAAAAATAAGGATGAAGCCTGGAACCTCGTCTGTAATTATGTTCAAGATTGGGGACTGCGACGACACATGCTTTCTGTTGGAGCAGCAATGCGTTTTTATGCTGAACTTCTCGACGAAAACCCCGATTCTTGGGAGATTGTTGGACTGATTCATGATTTCGATTGGGAAATCCATCCAGACCTCAATCATCATCCTATCGAAGGCTCGAAAATATTGTTAGAGCAAGGCTGGGATGAAGAGACAGTGAGGGTCATCATGTCCCATTACACCGAAGGAACTGGAATTGAGAGAGAGAAACCTATCGACTTTGCCTTGTTAGCTTGTGACGAAATCACCGGTCTGCTGACCGCCACCGCCCTTGTAAGACCATCTAAGGATATTCGTGATGTGAATATCAAATCGGTCCGGAAAAAGTGGAAAGATAAGCGTTTTGCTGCCGGTGTTGATCGCCAGCATGTCGTAGAGGTCACGGAAGATTTTAGTCGAGTTTGCTTCGACAGGCAGCTGTCATTGTGGGACCACATAGAGAATGTCTTGGGGGCGATGAAACGGGAGGCCCCAATTCTTGAACTCGATGGCCGATTAGCGAGCTAGTTCTTAAACGGATAAAACGATGACCGCCAAAGAAATGATATCTGTTAAAGACGCGCTTGAGATTATTCTTCGTGATATAAAGGTTCTTCCATCTGAGAAAGTGCCCTTAAACGAAAGCGTTGGACGCGTTTTAGTGCAGAGGATTATAGCGGCCGAGAGCATGCCCCCATTTACAAATTCGTCAATGGATGGTTATGCAGTACGGGCGGATAACACCCAAACAGCTTCGAAATCTAAGCCGGTCACCCTTGATGTCATAGAAGACATATCTGCGGGTCATGTAGGTCAAAGGGAGGTGACTCCTGGGACGGCGGCCAGGATAATGACTGGCGCACCGCTGCCCAAGGGAGCTGATGCTGTTATTCCTGTTGAAGATACCAGTGAACCGTGGCGAGGAGCAGAACGGCCGCTACCAAAGTCTGTAAAGATTATGAGATCTGTATCTCCGGGTGATTATATTCGTTATCCGGGTGAAGATATATTGGCTGGCAACGAAGTTCTGCCGATGGGTCATACAATACGTCCACAAGAGATTGGCGTGTTAGCATCTTTAGGTATTAGTGCAGTAGACGTGGTACGCCGCCCAAAGGTGGCTGTTTTAGCAACAGGGGATGAGCTGATTGAGATCAGCGAATCACTCGCGCCAGGCAAGATACGGAATAGCAATAGTTACACTCAAGCTGCCCAGATTAGACAAATGGGAGCAGAGGCCCTAAACCTGGGCGTGGCTGGTGACTCAACTGAAAAAGTACGCCGGAAACTTCAGGACGCGATCGATGCCGGAGCGCAGTTGATTGTTAGTTCGGCCGGAGTTTCTGTTGGCGCTCATGATGTAGTGAAAGCGGTTCTTGATGAGCAGAGAGCGGTAAAGATTTGGCGTGTTCGCATGCGCCCGGGAAAGCCAGTCACATATGCCGAATATTGTGGAATACCTTACTTGGGACTGCCGGGAAATCCGGTATCAGCTATGGTTACGTTTGAGGTTTTTGCCAGGCCTGTCATATTGAAGATGGCTGGCTATAAAAAAATCCATAAATCCCGGATAATGGTGACATTATCAGAACCGATCAACTCTGATGGACGGGAAAGCTACATTCGCGCAGTTGTTAGCGGCCGGCAAGGAGCATATGTTGCTCAGACAACGGGAAAGCAAGGCTCTCACATGCTCATGTCCCTCGTTCGCGCAAATGCCCTGGTCATCGTGCCAGAAGATATAACCCGGGTCGAGCCAGGGGAACAGCTCGAAGCGCTGATGCTGGATTGGCCGGAGATTGTCTTTTAAGGTTGTCTTTTTAACTGGGGTTCAGCTGTAAAAGGAGATTAGCTGTTTGTCTCTTGACTCAGCTTCAAAGTGCGGCTAAGGATATCATCCTGTTGCTCACGCTTCTTTGATGCGGGCTTTCCCCCGCTTGAGACGCTTGCGTTGACGGCTGTTTCATCATCACTGGTTTCGGTCATGGCCTGGCGCAAGGCGATCTCCATGGCAGTTGGCATTTCTTCTTCATCTTCGTCGATTTCCACCACTTCCACTTCATTCTCTTCGACCACTGTGTCCAGCAGCGCTTTCCGGCTTAAATCGATTCGACGTTTTCGCTTGTTGTAATCAAGAACTAAAACCTGAATTTCGTCGCCCTGCTTCACCGCTTCCGATGGATGCTTAATAAAGTCGTGGCTGAGTTCGCTTATATGAACCAGCCCCTCCTTCTCAGCGCCGATATCAACGAAAGCGCCAAATTTCTCAAGTCTTGTCACTAAGCCCGTATAACTTTGACCTTTCTTCAAGTCGCGCCATTCGACTGCGAGCGGCTCCTGCATCGTAAGGGTGACCTGATTCTTTTGCTCGTCTACTGATTCAATCCACACCTCGATCGCATCTCCAACGGCCAATGCATCAGATATCCTATTAACTCTCTTACTAAGCTTTGATATGTGCAATATCGCCGGTTTATCGAGGCCAATATCGATGAAGGCGCCATATAATTCCAGCCGCCGGACTGTTCCTGAAATCTTCATTTTTTGCTGGAGCTGGCTGATAGAATGCGGCGCTGTTGCTGTATTTTCCGTCAATTCCGCCTGCTCATTTTGGCTACCGCCATCGCCTTGATCGACCATTTGATATAAGACTCCTGGAGACAATTCGCATTCGATTTCCGATTTACTTTGTGAATCATACGAGATTCACACTATATGGATTTGCACCAAACCAATAAGGGGAAATCTAAATACAAGAAATATTAATAAGCGTGCAATTATATCAGTCCAAAGGGGCGTGTCAAAACAGGGGAGATCTTGGCCTGGTAATAATATCTATTGAGGAAATGGAGTAAAAACGTAAGCGCTTAAACTTAGAACTTATGGCGCCTCTTCACCCGCTCCCGTTTCATCAAGTTCTTCAACAGGTAAATTATTCAGCTGGCGAACCAAATGTTCTAACTGCTGAAGCATCGCACTGTCCTCGGATAGGCATCTCTTAACGTTGTCTCGTCCCTGACCTAACAACTTGTTGCCATAGCGGAAATAACTCCCCCGCTTATCGATCAATCCCCCCTTAAGCGCCAGATCAAGTATATCGCCAGATTTTGATATACCCTCATCATACATGATGTCAAATTCTGCTTCGGTGAAGGGTGGGGCCACTTTATTTTTTGTGATCCTGACTCGTGTCCTATTTCCCTTAACAGTAGAAGCTGCCTTAATACTCTGCAACCTTCGAATATCAAGTCGAACAGAAGCATAGAATTTTAATGCTCTGCCCCCGCTGGTGGTTTCGGGAGTGCCAAACATGATGCCTATCTTCATTCGGAGTTGATTGGTGAAAACCACCAGCGTGTTCGTTTGCTTTATCGCTCCCGAGAGCTTTCTTAAAGCCTGGGACATGAGCCGTGCTTGAAGACCCAAATGAGTATCGCCCATCTCACCCTCGATTTCAGCTCTTGGGACTAGGGCGGCCACCGAATCAATTACAATCACATCGATTGATCCGGAACGTATTAGAGCTTCAACAATTTCCAGGGCCTGTTCACCTGTATCCGGCTGTGATATATAAAGATTTCTTACATCGACGCCACAGCGAGCTGCGTATCCTGGATCGAGGGCGTGCTCCATGTCAATAAAGGCGCACAATCCATCCCGCTTCTGTGCCTCGGCAATAACATGCTGGCACAGAGTTGTCTTTCCTGACGATTCGGGACCATAAATCTCAACGACGCGACCTCGGGGTAAGCCGCCGATGCCAAGGGCAATATCCAGTGCCAATGAACCTGTGGGAATAACATCCACATTCAGATGCTGCGTATCACCCAACCGAATAACCGCGCCATCACCATATTTTTTTGTGATTGACGCAAGCGTACGCTCAAGTTCAGCAGATCGGTCTATCAGCATAACTATCCAATCATTCCAAGTTACTCTTTTGAAATAGAATAGCACGTGTGTTCTATTCAAGCAATATTTAGATGTTTTTTTCGAAGAATTATTTTGCTAAATAGATTGCTATTTGCCCGTCTAATTGGAACGAATGAGGCGAACCAGTGCTGGAAGCTCCCGGGAGCCTGCTAGATAGGTAATACCAATGTATACAGCTAACCCAGCAG
>BTQB01000006.1:0-29073 GCA_036985655.1 Anaerolineae bacterium
GGGCAGGTAATGTTGACACAAAAAATGGCTACTACCCCGGGAATTTTTACAACTTTTTCACCACAGAATGGACAGTGGGTTGGTGGGTTGATAATCTTTTCTGACCCATCTCGTAATTCGCTTACTGGTCCTATCACATATGGAATTACATCTCCAGCTCTCTTAACCAGTACTGTGTCGCCAATGCGGATATCTTTTCGAGCAATTTCATCATAATTGTGGAGGGTGGCATTGCGGACGATAACCCCGCCTATCTCTACCGGTTCCAAGACAGCGCCTGGCGCCAGGATCCCAGTTCTTCCAACATTAACAACCACATCTAGCAATTTTGTCGTCTTTTCTTGGGCTGGAAATTTCAGAGCAATAGCGCCACGAGGATCTTTACCAACAAAGCCTAAACTCTGGGCCATGGGTTGGTCGTTAATCTTGATTACTATGCCATCGACCTCATAATTTATATCATTCCGCCGATCGATCCATTCGGTGTAGGCATCGGTGACACATTCCAGATCAGGACAAAGGACGATATCTTCTGAAACTGGAAATCCTAAATCCTTTAGAAATTGAAGCCTGCCCCACTGGTTGTCTGGAACCTGACCATTGTTCCAGATAATAAGATCATAGCAATATAAGGTTAGCGGTCTCATTGCCGTTTTCTTCGGGTCTAACTGCCGAAGGGAACCGGCCGCCGTATTTCTTGGATTCATATAAAGAGGTTCGCCAGCCTCGCTTCGCCGGTGATTCAGCTCTTCAAACTCGTCCAGCGGGATCAATGCTTCACCTCTCACAACGAAATATGAAGGCGGTGTAGCCGAACTAGCTGGGTCGGCGGGGATCTGCAATGGCAGAGACAGAATAGTCCGCAAATTGGCTGTTATATCTTCACCAACTTCACCGTTGCCCCGTGTCGCTCCCTGCACAAATGTACCATCTTGATAAGTAAGGACGACGGTAAGTCCATCGATCTTCGGCTCGACAACATAATCCAGATCAGTTCCCTCAGACAATAAACGGCCGATCCTGGCTCTCCAGGCATACAGCTCCTCGGTGCTGAATGCGTTGGCCAGGCTGAGGATCGGTGCAGGATGAGCCACCTTTTCGAATGCGTCCAGAGGTTCTGCACCAGCTCTTTGGGTAGGTGATTCCGGTGTTATCAAATCAGGAAACTGCTTTTCGAGCTGAACCAACTCTAAGTATAGTGCATCATATTCGGCGTCACTGATAACGGGCGAATCGAGAACGTGATACCGGTAAAGGTGGTAGTTTATCTCTTTGCGTAATTCTTGAACTTTTTCCGATGGTTCCATGAATTATCCTTATCAGTTAACGAACTGAGAATCTCCTAATTGACGTTTCCATTTGTACCATCATTATCCATCACACCTGCCGTTGACGCCCAACTATCTGTAACGGCGCTTTCACCAACAGATGCGAGTTGTTCAGTGGATGCCTGGCTATTCACCATCCAGGATCGGCGGCGAGGGAAGCTGCATCGCCAATTTCTCACTTTCTTGGGCCTAGAGCTTTGACGAATTTACAAGCAGGCCAGTAGTAAATGTTGTTTGGAAGAGTAAACGAATGTTGAACCCAATAGAATGTTGTTTCCCGTTCATTCTTCCTGGGATTGTGCAGGAGCTGGTGATAGAAAGTCGCCCGCCACCCAACCCTCTAATTCATCATCTACCATAACTTGCCACCAGATAAAGCCATTGCCTTCGGCCGGTCCCCCAATGACAAACAGCAATGTGTCCTCAGGGATCAATTGTAAGCGGACATTATCCGTGCTTGGTCCTCCTCTCAGGCTGACGCCTACGCCATCAGTGTTAGAAACCCGAGCGTAGAACCCAACCGTTACCTCGTTGGGAGCAACGGACAAATCGGGAGTAGGCGGAGGTGTGAACGTTGGAATAGGAGTCGTTGATGCCAGCGGCCCAATATCTGTTGGCACAGGACTGGGCGGTGCGGTAAGGCGAATAATAGTTGGTGTAGGCAATGTCGTAGCCAGGGGTTCGCGGCTCAAGAGTGCGTTAATAAGCGCCCCAGCCAAAATAATACCAGCAATGGTGACCACTATTCCAAGGCCAAGCCAAAGCCAGGGAAAAGGGCTGTTTTTAGGATTTTTATCTGATCCGGTTGGGGGTTGGTTTACTTCCCATTCACCTTTTCGCGGATCAGGTGGACGACGATACCTCGCCATTTTGTTTAATAGCTTCTACAGCAAGTAATGTTAAATCATCAAAGGCAGGAGCTCGACCACTCCAGGCCGCGATCTCGGCCGCCAGAACGTCGACGAGCTCTTGTATTGAAATGTCTTGTCGTTTAGTCAAAAAATCCTTCAACCGCTCGTAACCATATTGTTTACCTTCCTCATTCGTTGCATCGGGCGCTCCGTCGCTAAATACAACAAACCGGTCCCCCGGCTGTAAGTCCACTGAGAACTCTTCAAGATGTAGATTCTCAATCATGCCGAGAAATCGGCCGTTTCCTTCGATATCCACCAGCCCTTCACCTGGGCGGATAAGAATCGGTAATTCATGACCTGCCGAAACATAATTTAATCTGCCTGATGGGCGGTGGAGAACGCCGTAGAAGGCTGTTAAGAAAATATCGGCCGAGGGTGCGATGTCGATGACCCCGCGATGAACACCCAAAGCCACCTCAGCCGGACTCAGTGAACGACGCCCCTCAACCATAAATAGAGTGCGTGCAACCGCCATGAAGAGGGCCGCCTGCACACTTTTATCGGCTACATCAGCAAGTAAAATGCCAACGTGCTCATCATCCAGCTCCATGGCATCATAGAAATCGCCGCCGACAAATCGTGCTGGCTTAAGATAGCATCCAAACCGGTAATCAGGATATTCCGGTAAAGAAGAAGGAAGCAGCGAGCTCTGAACGTGGGCGGCAATCTCCAGTTCTCGTTCCATTTTTTCCTTTTCCACGATGTCGTCCTGGGCAGCCTTAAGTTCAGTATAGGCTTCTTGTAGTTCCTCGTTCTTTGCGGTCAGATCAGCTATAGAAAGCCTATCATTGTTTCGCAGCATATCGAGCACGTGGCGCATTAGAGCGTAAGCGATCGCTGGGCTGGTCTCTGTAACTGAATCAAACACTTCCTCAGTTATCTCCAGGACTGTCGTGTCCGTGATGGTTACACAATCCGCCATACGCGGTGTATCGTCTAACAATCCGAGCTCGCCAAAATATTGCCGGGGTCGAAGAACAGATAATAACCGCTCTTCACCATCCTCGAGCTTCTGGGTTATGGCCACATTGCCTTCGACCAGGACATAAAAAGTGCGTTCGACTTCACCTTGATGACAGAGAACAGTCTGGGGCGGATATGTGCGAAGCTGGGCCACCTCCCGGAGGGCATCCAGGCTTTCCTCGTCTAATCCCTTAAATATGCTTTTAAATATGCTGGTTGTTCCTGTCTTCATACTTTATCCTTCTTGACAGAAGATAGATCTGCTTGTAATTGTGCAGCTCCCTTGCCCAAAGGTTATCTATGTTTCCTTCAGATGCAAGAGTACGTAATTGTCAAGCTATTAAACCATTCTGGCTATCCTCTGGAAAGAACATATCTGCTGAATTCTTCAACTGGCCTGCTGTTGATAACATCGGCCGCTGTAGCCCAGCCACGTTGTGCGGTGCCAATTCCAAAGTGAAGAAAATCCATATGATCGGGGTGGTGGGCGTCACTGTTTATCGCCAGGGTCACGCCTAATTCAATCGCTCGCCGAACATGTACATCCTTCAAGTCTAATCTCTGGGGATTAGCGTTGATCTCCAAGATAGTCCCTGTTTGTGCTGCCGTATTGATTACCTCTTCAATATCCAGGTCTGCCCCCGGTCTATCCACCAAAAGCCGGCCCGTTGGATGGGCGATCATATCAACATGAGGGTTTTCAAGGGCAGATAGCAGCCGTTTCGTTATCTGCGACCGAGATTGGCTCAGACTCATGTGTAAACTAGCTATAACAAAATCTAGCTGTTCCAATATATGGTCCGGATAGTCCATCGATCCGTCAGCCCGGATCTCCATTTCTGTTCCGTGAAACACTCGGAAGCCTGGTCCCATTCTATCATCAACCTCCTTTATTTCATCAGCTTGAAGGAACAATCTTTCAATCGATAGGCCGTTGGTGATTCCTAAGCTGGCAGAGTGGTCGCTGATAACGATATATGTTAATCCCCTCTCTTTTGCCCCCCTGGCCATTTCTAATATTGAGGTTTTTCCATCTGACCATGTTGAATGCATGTGCAGGTCCGCTTTAAGATCTGCCAATTGGACCAATTTAGGCAGTTCATCCCTGTATGCCGCTTCAATTTCACCACGATCTTCCCTTAGAGGAGGTGGTATATAGGGTAAGCCCAGCTGTTCATAGAGGGCAAACTCATTATCGATAAGGATATCTTCATCACCGCTTAAGGGCTTGAAGCTGTGTTCGTTTAAACTTAAGCCGCTCTTTAAGGCCAACTCGCGCAGTCTCACATTGTGAGCCTTACTCCCAGTAAAGTAGGAAAGCAAAGTGCCCCACCTCTCCTTCGGCAGCACACGGAGATCAACCTGGACACCGTTTATCAAATGCACACTTGTTTTTGTCGAACCGCTGCCTAGAATTGTTTCCACATCAGGCATATGGCAGAAATATTCCATTATCGGTTCCGGGTCGTCAGCGGCAGCCAGCAAATCGATGTCACCCGTGGTCTCTCTCATTCGTCTAATCGATCCAGCCACCTCGGCCGCCTGGACTCCAGGTAAGTCCCGTATTTTGCTCAGAATATCATGGGCAATCGGCCAGGTTGTACCCAGAGGCAGCCGCTCATCGCCATACTTTTCCAGTGCCCCTATGCTTGTTAAAATCCGGTCCTGGGACCGCTTTCCGAATCCTGGCAGATTGGTTAACCGTCCTGCTTCTGCTGCCTCTTTTAGCTCCTTGATATTTTTAATTCCCATTTGGTCATGGAACAGCTTAACACGCTTAGGACCAACGCCTTCGACCCTTAATAACTCGACCAGGCTTGGAGGTATTTCTTCGGCGAGCCGCTCATAAAATTCAAGTCGCCCAGTTGTAAGCATCTCCTCGATTTTACCAGCTAAAGTGCTGCCAATTCCTGGGATTTGTGTTAATTTGCCTTCAGCGTAGATCTGATTTAGATCCTGGCTTAATTCCCGAATATTCTCGCCCGCCCTCCTATAGGCCAGGACGCGATGAACACTGTCCCCACGGATGGCCAGCATATCTGCGACAGTTTCAAAAGTGAGGGCTACTTCCCGGTTATTCATAAAATGAACACACTCAATTTCAACTGATCGGCTGTGTGGTTGAATCGAAATTGATTATACTGCATGCACCATTTTGCAACGACTGGTTTACCATGTTAACATTACCGGTGCGCTCTGCGCACGAACGTCGTGGTTTGTCATTTTATTGTAGAAGGAGAAGGAAAGATGTCACTATCGAGAAGGTATTTATTTGTACTTGCCCTTTTGCTTTTAGGGCTTTTCCTGGTCGCCTGTGGCACAGGAGCTGAAGAAGCGGTAGAACCTACGGAGGCGCCGGCAGAAGAAGTGGTCGAGGAGCCCACTGAGGAGCCCGCCCCAGAACCTACCGAAGAAGAGATGGTTGAGGAAGAACCACTCGTCATCGGCACTACAGACAGCTGGTCAAGTTTTGAGTCTGCCTGGGTTTACAGCTTTCATGATTGGGAGCTGTTCCACCAATGCGCCGATGGCCTTTTGAATTCCGTTCCAGGTTCAGCTGGAGAGGTCGCGCCAGCATTAGCAGAAAGTTATGAGATAAGTGAAGATGGCAAAGAAATCACTTTCAAATTGCGTGAAGGTGTAACTTTCCCAGATGGCACTCCCTTCAATGCTGATGCTGTTCTATTCTCATTAAATCGCATTGGCCCAATCGACACGGCTGAGGGTGAAAATGCTGGCTTCCTATACACAGCCTATGCGAGTGGTGTTGAAAAAATAGATGACATGACGGTCAAGGTAACCTTTGCCGATTCATTTGCCTTCGCCCCTCAACTGGTAGCCACGAACCCCTGGAAAATTCTAAATCCGAACGCCTGGTCGGCCACTGAAGCTGGGACAACAAACACTGCTTGTGGCATTGGACCATACATCTTAGAGAGTTTTACCGAAGGTGAGGAAACAATATTTGTGGCCAATCCCACATACTACGGTGACCCACCTAAAGAAGAAAAGGTAATCGTTAAATATTTCGCTGACTCTCCAACAATGGCGTTGGCGTTGAAAAACGAAGAAATCGACGTTGCTTGGAAATCTCTGGCGCCGGCAGATATCGGAGCACTTGAGGGTGAAGATGGTATTGTCGTGCAAACGGCCGGTGGCACAGAAATTCGCTACATCGTTTATAATTCGGAGACTGAGCCATATGATAATCCTAACGTTCGTTTGGCTTTAGCAAAGATGCTCGATCGCGAGCAGATTGCTGATCTAGCTTGGCAAGGAATAAAGGTACCCCTCTATTCAATGGTTCCTCCGGGATTCCTGGGTTACAAGCCCACATATGAAGGTACTGAAAATATGGAGGAGGGCATCGCCTTACTTGCTGAAGCTGGATTTAATGAAGACAACCCGCTTGTCCTCGATCTCTGGTATAGCCCTACACACTATGGAGATACAGAACCTGATGTAGCCGCTGTTATCAAGGATCAATGGGAATCTAGTGGCGTGGTTGAAGTTAATTTGCAGTTCTCGGAATGGGCCGCCTACCGCGATGCTGGTCGGGCCGGTGAATTGCCTGTCTCGCTGCTCGGATGGTATCCCGATTACCTTGATCCCGATAATTACACTAACGTCTTTGCTCATTCACCAGCCTCCTGGTCAGGTTCCAATTACAATAATCCTGAAATGGATGCCTTGCTGGAAGCCCAGGCAGGTGAGCTGGATGAAGCTGCCCGTGTTAAAATTCTCGAAGAAATTCAGGATCTTTGGGTTCCAGAAAGCCCATTCGTACCGTTGGGACAGGGCAAGCTCGTCGCTGCTTACCGGGACAATATTTCAGGTGTCGTCTTAGACCCCCTGGCTCTATTCCATTACTTCCTGATAGAGAAGAACTAAACCTTTAGCGGTATATCCGCCATTAGATCAAATAGAGAGGGGCTCAAACAGCCTGTGAGTGTTTGAGCCCTTTTTTTAGGTATCAACTGCCTCTTAAATTGCTATAGTGTGAGTACGATATGTCCTCTGGATTAAGACGGTATATTATCGTCAGAATTTTAATGACGATCCCCATGCTGCTTATCTTAGTATCATTAGTTTTCTTTATCCTGCGTGTCATGCCAGGTGATCCAGCATTAGCTATCCTTCGAGAAGGCGCATCTGAGGAGCAGCTTCAGAGTTTTCGTGTGGCTACAGGTTTGGACCAACCACTTCACATTCAATATCTTCAGTTTGTAGGCGGTGTTATTAGATTAGATTTCGGCGAGTCCTTAACCAGAGGCATTCCCGTAATCGATGAGATTGCCACATTTTTCCCGGCAACAGTCGAATTAGCCTTGGCAGCAATGCTGGTTACTACTACTGTGGGTATCTTCTTTGGCGTTTATGCTGCCCAGCACAGGAAAAAAGCCTCTGATTACGGGATCCGAGTAGCCAGTATTATTCTGTATGCCATCCCAATTTTCTGGCTAGGTTTAATGCTGCAAATGGTATTTGGCGCCCAACTCGGATGGTTACCTGTGGCAGGTAGACTGAGCGCAGGCAACACTCCAACAGATAACATTACTGGCTTATATACAATCGATGCAATCCTCACTGGTGATTGGAAATTATTTAAGGACGCGGTAAGACACTTGATATTGCCGGCAATTACACTGGGTCTCGTATTAGCAGGGATATTTATACGATTAACCCGGGCCAATATGCTGGATGTGTTGGAACAAGATTATATTACTGCTGGTAGAGCACGGGGTCTTAAAGAGCGAATACTTGTTTATAAGCATGGTCTTCGCAATGCTTTTATCCCCATCGTGACCTTATTAGGATTACAGGTAGCACTTCTTTTAGCCGGCGCGATCTTAACTGAAACTACGTTTTCATGGCCTGGATTAGGCCGCCTGGTTGTAGATCGCATCTACGATCGTGATTTCACCACACTCCAAGGCAGCATCCTGTTTTTTGCCCTTATTGTTGCCTCTGTGAGTCTGATTGTAGATGTCTTATATGGTTTCCTTGACCCCAGGATTAGATATTAAGATTAGAGTCGGTTATTTGTCATGAATGTGACTACCTCAGAGCCATATACTGCACCAGAACCACCACCACTAGTTCCCGAGGATATCGGGCTCTTCGGCCGGTTTTTACGCGGTCGGAAATGGTATGGGACCGAGTGGTACATTACACTCTTTGGTGGATTGGTGTTGCTGTCTGTGCTCATTATGACAATATTCGCACCCATTTTGGCCCCACATGATCCGAATGATTTCGTTGGCGCGCCGTTCACGCCACCCAGGTATGGACTCCAGGCCATTATTGCCCACCAGGGTCAAGAGATGCTCTCGTCAGAAGAAGAGTTAAACAGCAGGGAAATTGGCGTGTATCGTAATAGCAACGGAGCTACCTGGACCAAAGAAGTTGGCATCGACCGGACCCGCTATCAGGATCGCGAGGAGATGCTAGCGGCCCTTGACAACGGTGAAATCGATCTGGCCTTTATTGAAGAAAGGAATGTTGAAGAATTGCTTTCGGAATATCCACAGTTTACAGGAGTCTTAACAGGGCTAGGCAGAGTTTATCCGTTGGGAACCGATAATCTCGGCCGGGATATGCTCAGTCGCGTTATTTGGGGTGCCCGGACAATCTTGGGTGTTGCCGTTATTTCAGCGCTATTTTCCTCTATTGTCGGCATCCCTTTAGGTCTTACCTCGGCCTTTGTTGGAGGGAAGCTTGACCGTACCCTTTCACTGGTAATGGATAGCATCTACTCCTTCCCAGGTTTGCTGTTGGCTGTTGCGTTGGCTGCAATGCTGGGACCGAGCTTGCTTAATGTGGCAGTAGCCATCTCGGTTGTCTATGTCCCGACCTTTTTTCGAGTTACAAGGGGACAGGTTTTATCGATTAAGGAGCACACCTACGTGGAAGCTGCTCGCAGTCTCGGAGCAAAAAACCATTCAATATTGTTCAGATATATTTTTCCCAATGTCATTCCTTCGGTAGTTGTTGTCTTTTCATTGAATGTAGCTGATGCAATAATTACCGCCGCCGGCTTAAGTTTTATCGGACTTGGATTACCGCCCGATGTTCCCGATTGGGGTTATGATTTAAACAAAGGTCACTCCTTTCTAGTCGCTGGATACTGGTGGTTAATCACCATTCCTGGGGTGATGATAGCCTTAGTTGCTGCTGGCTTCAGTATGCTCGGTGAAGGATTGAGCGAGATCTTAAATCCAAGATTGGTGAAGGGATAGCGAATGAGCCAAAGTCTCTACACTGTTCGTAATCTTACGGTGGACTACCATACTCACCTGGGCGTTCTAAACGCTGTCGATGACGTAACATTGGATATTCATAAACGGGAAGTGCTAGGATTAGTTGGTGAATCGGGCTGCGGTAAATCAACCCTTGGTAAAGCCTTAATGCGCATGATCCCGGAACCTGGGTTAATAAGCAGCGGTGAGCTCTGGTTTAACGGCCGCAGTGGTGCTAATTGGTATGACGGCACCGACCTGATGACGTTGAGCGATTCACAAATGCGCCAGGTTAGGGGGAAAAGCATCAGTATGATCTTCCAAGATCCCATGACCTCCTTAAATCCAGTTCAAAAAATCGTCGATCACCTGACAGAAACAATTAAGACTCACGAACCCCAAGTGAATGATAAAGAAGCAACAGCACGGGCAGAAGAGCTCGTCGATAGGTTGGGTATCAGAAAAGAGAGAGTAAAGGATTATCCCCATCAATTGAGCGGCGGTATGCGGCAGCGGGTTATGATCTCCTTAGCTCTATCCTTACAAGCTGACCTGGTTATTGCCGATGAGGCTACAACATCGCTAGATGTGATCGTCGAAGCCCAATTCCTCGATTTACTGCGAGAATTAAGGGATGAGTTCGATCTTACTATTTTGCTGATCACCCATAATATTGGCATTGTTGCTGAATTAGCCGATCGAGTCGTGGTCATGTATGCAGGCCGGCTGGCTGAAGTCGGTGATGTTCATGAGATATTTGGCGATACAAAACATCCATATGCGGATGGTTTGTTAAGAGCAGTGCCCAATATTAAGCTCCTGGACGATGAGCTTTATAAGATGCAGGGAGCCCCACCCAATCTTATAGCGCCGCCTACCGGCTGCCGTTTCCATCCTCGCTGCCCCTTTATGATGGAGATCTGCAAACAAGAAGTTCCTCCCCTTAAGGAATACAGCGAGGGGCATTTTACAGCATGTTGGCTATACGAAAAACAACCCAAGCTAATATATCAGAAATTACAAGATTATGGCTGATGACAATCGCTACCTGGTAGAACTTTATGATGTTAAGAAATGGTTTCCCATCCAACAGGGGATCATCGACAGTATTTTTTCCAAGGGAAAGGAACTGAACGTTCGTGCTGTGGATGGCGTCTCAATCAAGATTGAGAAGGGTGAAGTATTTGGACTGGCGGGGGAAAGTGGGTCAGGCAAAACGACAGTCGGCCGCTTAGCCTTGGGTCTCTTGAAAGTTACATCGGGTAAAGTGGTTTTTGATGGCGTCGATCTATCTACTTTATCCAAAGAAGAGCTAAGAAAAAAGCGGCGGCGAATGCAGGTGATTTTTCAAGACCCTATGGCCTCTCTAAATCCAAGGATGACCATCGGGGAAGCTGTTGCCCATCCATTAATCATCCATTATCCGGAACGTAAAAAAGACAAACGGGCCATCGTCGAAGAGGTGCTCGAACGTGTAGGGCTGGCTCCTGCATCCCTATTTGTTGATAAATATCCTCACCAAATAAGCGGAGGTCAGAGGCAGCGTATTGTCGTTGCTCGGGCCCTAATTACCCGCCCGGAATTGATTCTGGCGGACGAACCAATTGCCATGGCTGACGTCTCTGTCCGGGCGCTGCTGCTTGACCTCATGAATCAGCTAAAGGATGAATTTAACTTAACTTACCTTTTCATCACCCACGATCTGGCTACTGCTAAATATATATGCGATCGGATTGCCATCATGTATCTGGGCAAAATGGTGGAAATTGGACCGCTTGTGAAGATATATACCTATGCTCAACACCCCTATACTCGAGCACTATTGGCAGCCGTGCCGGTGCCAGATCCAAATTACCGGCGCCAGGAACCATTACCTCGTGGTGAAATTCCAAGTCCGATAAATCCTCCTCCTGGCTGCCGTTTCCATCCTCGGTGCCCCATCGCTCGGGACATCTGTAAGGAAGAAGAACCCGAGATGCTGCCTGTCGCTGAGGAACCCGAACACCTGGTGGCCTGTCACTTGCGCACCGGGGCTTACCAGCATCTAGACCCCGGGAAGATCAAAGCAACCGCTAGAACCTCAGAATGACCAAACAGCAATAAAACTCAATTCGCCTATTCTTACCCTGAGGTCACGACTCCCAAGGTCAAATATACTTGGCCCGCTTCCTTTTCTGGTAGAGGCTGGTGACGAATACAAGTTTTCAACTTGTCCCAGGTTGTTAAAAAGGGAAACTAGCTTCCAGCAGCCTCCCGGGCAGCTTCAAGCGCTTTGTCAATATCCGGCAACTGGCCTGTTTCGCGGACATACTCTACATACCTAATCATATCGTTCTTGTCGACCACAAAAATCGACCGCTGCTCCAACCGGCGCTCTTTTATGTGAGTGCCGTAGGCGTTACCGAAATTCATGTCCATGTGATCGGATAAGACCTGCACTCGATCCACTTCGGCAAAGTTACACCAACGTTTTTGATTTAAAGGGTGTTCGGCGCTGATGGTCAGAAAGACGACACCACCGCCAAAATTGCCGGCTTCCTGGTTGAACCGCCTTGTTTGAGCGTCACACACAGAGGTATCAAGCGAGGGAACGACTGAAATCAGCCGTACCTTTCCAGTTGAATCCGCCAGCGATACAGAGCTGAAGTCGCTTGCTTCAACCGTAAATTCAGGCGCCTGGTTGCCTACTTCCAACTGGCGGCCCAATACCGTTAGCTCGTTTCCACCAAATTTAACTGCCCTTGGGCGTTCAATCATCTTCTTCACCATGTGCTTTTCTAAACCTGATCTCCTTCATATGGTTCCACTTCCGTAGCTTCAGGCCCTTTTTGTCTCTCTTCCACGTCATACAAAACCCATTGGCCCTCATTCAGATCGGCCGGATCCTGGATGCAGCTGGTTTTGTGAAAGAATATTTCCTCTCCCCCCCCTCTTGCTAGAAAACCGTACCCCCTGGAAGGATTGTACCATTTTAGTTTACCCAGATATTTTCCCGTTTCCGGATCTATCTGGATAACTTCCGGTGCATCGACCGAACTTGAACGATCTGGTGATGGTCTTTTTTCAACGGGAACTGGTGCGATATCTTCCAGCTGATCCAGGTATTCGGCTTCGGCGGGTAGGCCAGCTATTGCTAATTTTCGCTTCATCTCAACAGTAAAGACGAATTTATTTCCTTCTTTATCCGTTTCCCAGGTATCTTGGTAGTTCATAGATAGTCCACTCCTCAGCAATTGTTAATACTATTCTTGTTTCTTAACCTTTTATTATAGGGATTAGCAACGACAATCTTAAATCGATTTGTAGAATGAGCAATATTACTCATGTTTGGGCTCATGATGAGGCCGTTTACGTAGAGGGATTAAGCCTGTAACGCTATTCCGAACACCAATTTTTATTGCAGGCCTGGGTTTGATCTGGCGGCTGCCCATCCTTAATTTATTCACAGCAACGCGCTTGACGGAACCAGCAGCCGTGTTTATGTAAAGATAAGAATCATTAAGTGAGATGGCTGCCGCCACGACCTCTCCTGCGCCCTCTGGCAAACGAACATTAATCACCCCCTGTCCGTAGCGACCTTGTTTTGGATACTCGCTTAATTTTGTGGCTTTTGCCAGGCCATTATCAGTAATACTGACCAGTACTGCCCGATCGTTGTCATTAACAACAGACATCGAGATAATTCCATCTATCTCATCTGCTAATTTAAGGGCCATAACCCCTCCGGCAGGCAAGCCCATGTGACGAACTTCTGTCTCTTCAAATCGAATGGTCTGGCCTTTAGCTGATGACAAGATTACCTGATCGACGCCCGTGGTTAGTTGTGCCCACCCCAAGGCATCATCATCGGGCACATTCATAACCGTGAATGGTGCGTCCATAATACCTGGCAGATCCTCCAATCGAATTCGCTTTACAACTGCACCAACAGTCGCCAGAAAAACATATCCTTCCATCTCCATTGGACGGACTAAAGCGGCCGCAATATGGTGTCTTCTGGTGAAACCTGTCAGCTCAGCCCAATGGCTACCATGCCCAAACTCCTGGGCCTGTGGAAGCTGGTAGACCGGTAAACTTACTGCTCGTCCATCGGCCGCGAAGAGATAAAGTATATCCTGTGTATTGGCCTCCAGCAGTGCGATTGGCATATCTTCAGGTCGGGTCGGAATCTTAACCATCTTCGAGCCTGGTGTGCGGGCAACTGTACCTGAATCCCCTACCATTACCCAAACGATCTCATCCGGAAGCAGATCTGTTGCACTTAATTCACTGCTTTCACTTGTCTCTTGCATGATCTGAGATCGACGAATATCACTGTATTTATCCTTTACCGCTAACAGTTCCTCCTTAACAGCCAGCCTGAGCAGTTTTGGTTGAGATAACAACCTTTCCAGGTTGGCAATGAGCTTCTGTTTTTCCTTGTACTCCTCCTGGACCTTCCGCCGTTCGAGCGCTGCAAGCCGCCGCAGTCGCATGTCCAGAATAGCCTGAGCCTGTATCTCAGTTAATTTGAACCTCCTGACCAGGTTGCTCTTAGCTGTAATAACTGTTCGCGAACGCCTGATTGTTTCGATGACCTCGTCGAGATGCCCTAGAGCTACCATCAAGCCTTCTAATATATGGGCTCTTTGGCGCGCTTTCGCTAACTCATGTTCACTCCGGCGGCGGATTACTTCTAATCGATGCTCAAGGAAGACTCTCAGTGCCTGTTTAAGGGTTAAAATGCGGGGTTCACCGTTAACAAGAGCGACCATAATAATGCTGAAAGTCGTTTGCATGGGTGTAATCCGGAAAAGTGTGGCCAAAATGTCCCCTGGATCTACATTCCTGGTCGTCTCAATAATAATTCGCATACCGTTCCGATCTGACTCATCCCGCAAATCGGTGAGCCCTTCAATTTTTCCGTCCCTGTGGAGGTCTGCGATGCGCGAGATTAGATTTGTCTTGTTGATCTGGTACGGCAATTCCGAAATGACAATACGTGATTTATTCCTCTCCATTTGTTCAACATGGGCTTTAGCTCGAACGACAACACGCCCTCTACCTGTGGCATAGGCATTGGCCAAAGCATCGGTCTCTGCTGCAGCTCCCTTATGTCGAAAAATGAGGGCGCCAGTTGGAAAATCAGGCCCTTTAATATAGGTCATGAGATCGGCAATGGAGATTTCTTCCAGCTTCTCCCACCGGTCTAACATAAAAGTAAGTGCGTCAACAACTTCACCCAGATTATGGGGAGGGACACTGGTCGACATACCAACAGCGATACCTGATGAACCGTTAACCAATAAATTTGGAACGGCCGATGGTAGTACTGACGGCTCCTTTAACGAATCATCAAAGTTGCTAGCAAAGTCGATCGTATCAAGGTGGATATCTTGGAGCATATCGTGACCCATAGAGGTCATGCGTACCTCAGTGTACCTCATGGCGGCAGCAGCATCGCCATCTATGGATCCGAAGTTCCCTTGTCCATCAACCAGAGGGTAGCGCAATGAAAAATCTTGAGCCATCCTGACCATTGAATCATAAACTGATTGGTCGCCATGCGGATGGTACTTACCAAGAACCTCGCCAACTACTCGGGCAGATTTCTTATAAGAACTATCAGGACCTAAGCCCATATCGTGCATGGCATACATTATTCGTCTTTGGACTGGTTTAAGTCCATCGCGAGCATCTGGTAGCGCCCGTGAAACGATAACGCTCATCGCATAACTCAAATATGAGTCACGCATTTCGCTATCGATATTTACTTGCTTTACTAAACCAACTTCACCGGAGGCCATGGATAATCACCCAAAATGGTGGAGCAATTGATGGTGGTTCTGAAATTGTCGACAATCAGTCGCTTAACACAGCTCCAATGACCGAAAATTGTGGCACAAATTTGGAGGTCTCAAGTCCAGAGTTCCCAACTTTACCTCTGGAATTAGAACGGGTTTTCTACTAATCGCCGGTAACTATAGGGGATTTAAAAGAGGCTGTCAAACAAGTAAAGAAGGGCAAAAATCACTCATTTATTTGGAACTCCCTCGAGGAAAAAGCCTCACCATGCGTCTGGGGAAGCAATAAAAATATCCTTTCCCTGAATTCTTACTTCGTAGGTTGGCACAGGAACAACGGCCGGCATGGAGAGCACGCGGCCATCCCGAATATCGAAGAGAGCGCCATGACGTGGGCATTCGATCACAAATCCATCCAATTCGCCCTCGGCTACTGGGCCGCCGTCATGGGTGCAGACGTCTTCAATGCAATAATACTCACCGTCGACATTCAATAAAGCAACCGTTAGATCTTCAAAATCAATAATCTTCCTCTGTCCAGGTTTTATCTCATCAATAGCGGCAATCTTTACAAATTCGGTCATTTTCCTTCCTTGCGCATTTTGACTACATCGGGCATTCCATATACCCCTGCCTTTAATACTTTAAGAGACAATAGAGCACACTTGATGCGGGTCATGCTTAACTGAATGCCCAGAAGGTCTAAAAGCTGCTCCTTTGAGAATTCCTTTACTTCATCAATGGATAAACCCTTAATCTCCTCGGTTAGTAATGAGGCTGACGCTTGGCTGATTGCACAGCCTTCACCTTCCCACTTGACGTCGACGATATGGTCATTTTCATCCAACCGAACCGAAATACGAATGACATCACCACATAATGGATTATCTTCTTCGTAGGAAAAATCAGGTGAATCAAGTGCACCGAAATTCAACGGATATTCATACAAGTCGATAATTTGCTCGCGATACATATAATCGTCCATAGAGCAGTCTACAATCCTTTTTGAATCTTACCTACTTCCCGTTATTTTCTTACTCTTCCCATTTTCGCTTCTCGGCAAAAATGCTCAAGTTAATCGAAATATCTTTCTCACACGATTAAGGCTTGTTACGAGCCGATCGATATCCTCTGTTCTAGTATACATATAAAAGCTGGCCCTGGCGCTCGCTGGAATTTTTAGTTGTTGGTGGAGGGGCATGGCGCAATGGTGGCCCGCTCTTATGGCAATCCCATCGCTGTCGAGTATTTGGGAGACATCATGGGGATGAACGCCTTTTAGTGAAAAAGACACAACGCCTCCACGTTGTTTCGATGGAGGTCCGAACAGGCAAATTCCTTTTAATTCGCTCATAGCTTCCAGCGCATAATCGGCTAAATATTGTTCATGGGCATGGATAGAATCCATTCCCAATTCCTGAAGGTAATCAACAGCCGCACCAAAGCCGATTGCCTCAGCGATGCTGGGTGTTCCCGCCTCAAATTTCCAGGGTAATTCATTCCAGGTCGACCCGTCCAATCTCACTCGGAGAATCATGTCCCCTCCACCCATAAAGGGTGGCATCTGCTCCAGGAGGTAGCGCTTACCATAGAGAATGCCGATGCCCGTGGGTCCGCACATCTTATGGGCGGAGAAGGCCAGGAAATCACAATCCAAATCAATAACATCGACAGGCAGGTGGGGAACGCTCTGGGCAGCATCTATCAGGGTGATTGCCCCAACAGCCTGGGCGGCTTTAACCAGCTCCTTAACTGGATTAATGGTTCCGAATACGTTAGACATCGCTGTAAAGGCGAATAATTTGGTTCGATCAGTGAGGTATTCCTCCAATTTATCCAATGTTAAGGTCCCGTCAGCATTAAAAGGTAGGTACTTGATTACAGCATCTTTCTCCTCTGCCAGCAGCTGCCAGGGGACAATATTGGAATGGTGTTCCATCTCTGTCAAAAGTATCTCATCACCTTGATTAATATGGACCCGTCCCCAACTGCTCGCTACGAGATTAATCGCCTCTGTTGTATTTCTCACATAGATTACTGTCGCAGGGTCTGGAGCATGGATAAAATCAGCAATTCTTTGGCGGGCCCCTTCATACGCGGCCGTTGCCTCTTCACTCAAACGATGGATACCTCTGTGAACATTGGCGTTGTAAGACTCATAATAGTGACTCATCGCCTCGATTACAGCGCTGGGTTTTTGCGATGTCGCCGCATTATCCAGATATATGAGAGGTATTTCGGGATAGGCATCTTGTTGTAATATCGGAAAATCGGCCAACACCTTATCTACGTCTAGCATAGGAATCCTCTTATTAGAGTGGCGCAGTTACCAGTTAATAGTCATTCGTGACATAAAAAGAGAAGGCAGAGGCTGTCTGATCGGATGTTTTAAGCTTAAACCAAAAAAATATTCTGTACACCTATTATCGAACGCCTTCTTCTTAAGTTCTTTAAAAAGACTCTATAATTTATCTACCGGATTCATTTTTAAGAACAAAAATGAGCGAGGTGGCTTGCCAATAATGCGCCATCTCGCCCTTCTCCCTTACATTGGCTTATTATCTTTGTACGGATTTAATTTCGTGATCAGCCTACCTTATCAATAATCCTGGCAGCTAATCGCTCTCGGATGCCTTTCACTGGTATGCGTTCAAGTACTGGGGTGAAAAATCCTTCTACCACCATTTGTTCTGCACTCTTCTCCGGTATTCCTCGAGTCATGAGGTAGAATATTTGTTCGGGATCGATCTTGCCGATTGTCGATGCATGGGTGCAGCGCACATCATCAGCTTCGATTTCCAAACCTGGGATGGAATCAGCCCGGGCTTTATTTGAAAGCAGCAGGTTACGGTTAGCCTGAAACCCATCAATTCTCTGAGAATCTGGCAGAGCCTTTATGATACCCTGCCAAACGGAACGAGCCTTGTCCTTTAGCGCACCTTTATAGAGAAGATCACTGGTCGTGTCTGGGGCATTATGATTCTGCTGGGTATCCAAATCAAAGTGTTGGCGCTTATCAGCAAAGAATAATCCTGACATTCGTGCCCAGGATCCCCGGCCGTCCAGTTCAACCGTTTGGAAATTTTTTACCAAACGAGATCCCATCGCGCTGTACACCCAATCCAAACGACCATCCCTTCCCACCCGGCCACGCTCATGGCTAAACAGCCAGACATTAGTGCTGAAATCTTGAAGAGCAGCATAGACAAGGTTAGCAGCATCACCTACCAACAGCTCAACAGCTCCATTATGTAAAGCTTGTTCACTGGATGGCTCAGAACCATACTCATCGACTAAAGTTGCCTTCGCCTCTTGTTCTAGGACTACAAGGGTATGGGAATAACCCTTTCCTGCACTCGTCCAGAAAGCACTGTGAAAAGGTTCTTCAACTTCAACACCTCTTGGCACATAAAGGAAGGTCCCCCCACGCCAAAATGCCCCATGCAGTGCGGCAAATTTACCGTCATGTATGGACACCCCTTTTGTCATAAAATATTCTTTAACCAAATCTGGATAGTCGCGAACAGCTTCATCCATTCCGCAGAAAATTACGCCCTTATCAACTAATTTAGGATCGACCTCATATTTTCTGGTGATTCCGTTTTCTTGGACTAAAACGCCACTAGATTTGCCCGCTGACAAGGGCTCACCCAAATATTCCGGCGCGTGGACTGTTGAACTATAACCATTATGCGACGGTCCTATACTATCTAACTTTAATCGGTGGATGTCAGTCCGGCGCCAGGGCTCATCTTTCATGGTAGGCATTGGCATAGAATTATATATTTCAAGGGAATGACGTCGAAATTCACGCATCCATTCTGGTTCGTTCATAGAACGCGATATTTTTTCAACGGCTTCTCTGGTGTACAGTGTCATGGATTTCCTTGAGGTGGTGGCCGCCCGGGCCAACTGCTAACTTTTAAATTAATAAAGCGATCAAGATATGATCATTTAGGTAGGCAATATTGGATGAGAAACCTAAGGTCTTAGCCTATCGAACCCTCCATCTGGAGCTGGATGAGCCGGTTCATCTCGACGGCATATTCCATCGGCAGCTCCTTGACCAGTGGTTCAATGAACCCGTTGACGATCATCGTGGCGGCCATCTCTTCGGTGATACCTCGGCTCATCATGTAGAAAAGCTGCTCCTCACCGATCTTACTCACAGATGCTTCGTGGCCAATCGTCACATCTTGGGCATCAATCTCGATATACGGATAGGTGTCCGATCGACTCTTGTCATCTAATAAGAGAGCATCACATACAACATTCGATTTCGATCCATGAGCGCCTTCATAGACTTTCAATAATCCGCGATATGAAGCTCTACCACCCGATTTACTGAGCGATTTCGAAATTATCCTGCTTGATGTATTGGGCGCTACGTGGACAACCTTGCCCCCTGCATCTTGATGCTGACCTGCACCAGCGAAGGCAATGGAAAGTATTTCCCCATGAGCGCCTTCTCCCATTAAATAAACAGCCGGATACTTCATCGTCACTTTCGAGCCTAGGTTGCCATCAACCCATTCCATCGTCGCGTTCTCATAGGCCACTGTCCTTTTTGTAACCAAGTTGTATACGTTGTTCGACCAATTTTGGATGGTTGTGTAGCGGCAGCGCCCACCCTTCTTAACGATAATTTCTACAACGGCCGAATGCAGCGAATCCGCTGAGTAGACTGGCGCGGTACATCCTTCGACGTAGTGACAATATGCTCCTTCGTCGATAATAATCAGGGTCCGTTCGAACTGGCCCATACTCTTGGCGTTGATACGGAAGTAAGCTTGAAGGGGCATTTCCACATGGATGCCAGGTGGGACATAAATGAAGCTTCCACCAGACCACACAGCCGTGTTCAAAGCTGCAAACTTATTATCATTGTACGGGATAACCGTGCCAAAGTATTCCTTAACAATCTCCGGATGTTGGGCCAGTCCATCATCCATCCCTAAGAAGAGAACACCTTGCTTCTCAAGCTCTTCTTTCACATTGTGATAGACGACTTCGGACTCGTATTGAGCTGCGACACCTGACAAGAATTTTTGTTCAGCTTCCGGGATACCAAGTTTGTTAAAGGTGTCCTTTATGTAAGGAGGGATATCCTCCCAATCATCACCCTGGCGTTCACTGGGCTTTATATAATAATAGATATCGTCGAAGTTTATGGAGGAAAGGTCAGCACCCCATTCCGGCATCGGCCTTTCCAAAAAATGAAAGTAGGCCTTAAGACGGAATTCAAGCATCCATTCTGGCTCACCTTTCATTTGAGACATTAGCCTGACGAGTTCTTCGCTTATACCTTTCTTGGCTTTGAATATATAATCTTCTTCATCCGAAAAACCGTATTTTTCAGCATATTCCAGATTGACATCTGCAACGATCTTTTTTTCAGATAGCTCTCGTTCGATAGCTTTTCCCATTCGAGTTTATGCCTCCTCGGAATTTCTATACCGCTCCCGAAGCCAATCGTATCCTTTATCTTCAAGCTGAAGGGCCATCTCCGGCCCACCGCTCTCAACAATTTCCCCGTGCAGCATCACATGAACATAGTCGGGTTGAATGTAATTTAATATTCGCTGGTAATGAGTAATAACCAGCATTCCCATGCCAATGGTGTCGTGCAGTTTAATTGCCCCTTCCGACACAATACGCAAAGCATCGATATCGAGGCCCGAATCGGTTTCGTCGAGAATAGCAATCTTCGGTTCGAGTGTAGCCATTTGCAGTATCTC
Organism: Anaerolineae bacterium; assembly: GCA_036985655.1. GTDB lineage: Bacteria > Chloroflexota > Anaerolineae > Promineifilales > Promineifilaceae > UBA11865. The sequence continues at coordinate 20,966 of BTQB01000006.1, forward strand.
GGTCCTTTTCTTTTCTCCGCCTGAGAAACCATCGTTCAAATAACGTCCTGCGAAACGGTGGTCCACATTTAATGAATCCATTTTTTCCTTCAGAATACGCCGAAAGGTAGGAATAGGAATACCCTTAGCCCCTGGATGTTCAGCACGGTATCGTGCATTTAATGCCTGTCTAAGAAAATTAGCAACGGTCACGCCGGGTACAGCAACTGGATACTGAAAAGCTAAAAATAACCCAGCGCGTGATCTCTCATCCGGCCCTAAATCGAGTAGATCCAGGCCATCAAATATCACTTCACCGGCTGTAGGCTTATAAAACGGATGCCCGGCAAGAGTATATGCAAGCGTGCTCTTGCCCGACCCATTAGGTCCCATCAGGGCGTGAATTTCACCCTGTCTTACCAGCAGATCAATTCCATTTAGTATGGGTTGATCATCTACTTCTACATGTAAGTTTTTAATCTCGAGAGCAGTGGTCATACTAAATTTTAACTCCTTTAGGTGAAGCTGTTTCTCTTGGTTTATTATTGATGATTCTACCGAAAAAACTCAGATAAGGTGGATGCCACAGGTTCTTCTCTAGAGTAATTTTGCGCCTTGGCGTGGGTTTTTTTCAGACTCACGGATATTTATCCGTAGTAACGCTCCTGATATTCCCACATCTTGGTCAAGATCCTCCCTGATGTTTTTGAACCTCCGGGAGGAATCCGTGGATAACACCTTTTATCATTGAAGCCCTTGATATAAAGAGCATTTTGACCGGTCCATCCTACCGAGGAATCCATATCATTAGTATTAATTTACAGCAGAGGCGAGTATATCATACTGACCAATAACCGTCAATAATTATGATATTTATCATAATAATAGCAATATTGACATTCTCAATTGTGCATGCTATAATCGCTCGGCTTTTAGTCCGGCTTCCTGCCGCGGCTGCAAGCCGCTGATACCAGAGGATTTTATCTTGAAAATTATTGCCGACAAAGCGAAATTAAGTACCCATGATGTCATTCTAGAGGCCATCAAACAGGCAAACGAAGCGACAGTCGACGAACTGGCAGAAACTGCCGATGTTTCACCTGTAACAGTCCGCCACCACTTGAACACCCTTCAAGCTGAGGGGTTACTAGAAACTAAAAGTATTCGACGAAAGGTCGGTAGGCCTTATTATGTTTACAGCCTCAGTGATAAGGGTCATGAGCTATTCCCCCAACGTTATGTCCGATTAAGCAGCCGGTTGTTAGACGAACTAAAGGAAAGGTTTACTGAGAAAACAATTGTTGAAATATTTAACAATGTTGTCTATAAAATAGCCGAGGCGCACCGATCGCAGTTTGAAGGTCGATCCTTCGAGAAAAGACTTGATTTCCTTGTCGACTTGTTGGCTGAGGAAGGATATTTATCATCGTGGGAGCTCACTGATGATGGTTATCGCTTGACCCAATACAGCTGTCCATACTTCTCCATTGGACAAAAACACAGTGAAGTTTGTACCATTGATACGCAGTTGGTCCAGATCGTGCTCGATACAGAAATTGTGCAGCACAGCTGCATGCTACAGGGAGATAGTTCCTGCCAATTTGAATTTTCTGTCTCACTATCGTAACAAAATTAACTTTGCGCAAATCAGTCTCTTAATCACTATTCACGGGAATCAAAATGATAGCCAATAAAGAAGACGAAATAATGGAGGCCCTACGAGGTGTAATCGACCCTGAAATTGGTCTAAACGTTGTGGAATTGGGATTGATTCGTGATCTTAAGTATGAGAATGATGACGCAGAGATTACCATGATTTTAACCACCCCATTCTGTCCATATGGCCCAGCAATGATTGAACAAGTGAGGCGGGCGGCTGCTCAAGCTGGCGGAGGTTCGGTCAAGGTTGAACTCGGAATTGAATTATGGGATCCCTCCATGATGGAAGAGGGAGCAGGCGGGGACTGGGGCCTTTTTTAGCCGCATTCGCTAACTTAAAAATCCATGGCCCTTAATCTTGAGGGCTTTTTTTTCAGAAATTTCTTCATAGTCCCGCATTTATAGGTAGCTCTACACCAAGCATAACTATTGAATTAAGAACAATGGCCGGACAAATTGGATCGCCTAAGGTCGCGCTGTTAGGCTTGACCCGCCAGGAATTGTCGGATTTATTATCGAGTTGGGGTTACAGTAAATATTACTCTGGCAAGGTCTGGTCCGCTCTTTATCGACAACAACTATCCAGAATAGAAGCAATACCTGGGTTGAGGTCTGATCTCCAGGATCGGCTCTCGAAGCGCACAATCATGAAGCTGCTCACTCCTGTTACGGTCGTTACAAGTGATGATGGGCAAACAAAGAAAATTTTGTATCGCCTCAGGGATGGGAAAACGATTGAAACTGTGATTATGGGTTACCGTGACAGGATCACACTCTGCGTAAGTACTCAGGTTGGTTGTGCCATTGGCTGCGTTTTTTGTGCGACAGGTCAGATGGGATTTGAAAGGAATCTAACTCCCGGGGAAATCGTTGCCCAGGTTCAAGAAGCTGGTCGGGTTGAAGGCAAAGAGAGATTAGCGGTGCGAAATATCGTCTTTATGGGCATGGGAGAACCCATGCACAACTTTGAAAGCACGATGACGGCGATTGAGATTATCACAGATGACAGCGGACTGGCGATCGGTCCGCGGCATATTACAATCAGCACAATCGGGCTGCCGAATGAAATTAGGAAATTTGCAGATACAAAGATGCCAGTGAACCTGGCAGTAAGTCTGCATGCTGCCAATGATAAAGATCGGAGCGCTTTAGTGCCAATTAACAATCGTTGGCCACTAGATTTGGTGATAGAGGCATGTTATTACTACCAGGAGAAGACAAGACGCCGAATTTTTTTTGAATGGGCTCTAATAGCTGGGGTGAATGATACGGCGAAAAATGCTCATGAAGTAGGACAGCTCTTATCAAAGATGGACGCTCATGTTAACCTGATTCCTCTAAACCTGACAATCGGTTTTGACGGACAGCCAGCCAATAGAAAAAGCGCAAGCCTATTCCAGCAAATTCTTAGGGAATATGGATTACCGAGTACAGTTAGACAAAGAAAAGGGATTGACATAAATGCTGGATGCGGGCAGCTGCGGGTTAACTAAATAGAACTTAAGGGGCAATAGGTCATGAAATTTATTGTCCCAACGGTATTTATCCAGCTTCAACAACGATATGGGAGCATTTCACCGTAGGACTGTCTCCGTCCAGGCTTCAATCCATTTTTCTCGATTGGATTCAATATCAGACGGATCAAGCGCGACAGGTTCCTCCGGTATCACAGCCCATTTTAAGAACACTTCAGGCAATTCGGCCTCTGCATTTGCAGGAAAGACGAACATATTAAGCGGAATATCCTCTTGAAAGCGTATGTCTAGCATATAATCAATAAATTCAGCTGCCAGATTTCGAACAGCTGTTCCCTTGAGAATGCCAACAAATTCAACCTGGCGGAAGCACGAATTCGAACTGGTAACAGCGGCCGTCGGTGGCTCCAAAACAGGTGGATCGGAAAAGACAACTTCTGCTGGTGGGCTGCTCGCATAGGATACTACTATCGGCCGTTCGCCGCTGCCTGCCGCACTGAAATATCCAAAATAAGCTTCCTCCCACCCCTGGGTGACCAATACACCATTTTCCCGTAGCTCCTCCCAATAATCGAGATATGTGTAATCCCCGTCAACGCCATAGAAGCCGATAGTGGCTAGGAGAAACGCCAGGCCGGGGCTTGATGTCGCAGGGTTTTGGACAACTAACAGATCAGCATAGGCCGGATTGGTTAAATCTGCCAACGATTTTGGGGGTTCCAGGCCGGCCGTTTCAAACCATTCTTTATCATAATTTAGGCAAACATCGCCGAAATCTACAGGTAGGAGTCGGTAACTCTCATCAAGAATAAGAGCTGGAGGCACCTTTGATAGTTTGGATGATTCATATGGTAGAAAAATATCAGCATCTAAAGCCCGGCTTAAAAAAGTATTATCAACCCCAAAGAAAACATCTGCCAGCGGATCGTCCTTCGCCAGGATGGCTTGATTAAGGGCCGCCCCTGCATCTCCAGCAGGAAGAAGAACAATCTGCACATTATTCTCTGATTCAAAAGCTGAGAAAGTTGTCTCACTTATGGCAAAACTGTCATGGCTCATGATAGTTAGCTGAAGGGGTTCGCTATCACTGGCTGATAGTTCTCCTGACTCTGGTTCAGCTCCGCCCTGGCCCATCAGCTCCTTATCCAACTCGCCCTGCTGGCAAGAAACTGCTAGGAATATAGGAATCATCATCAGGATTATTCGTTGATTCATAAAGTTCATGCGATTTATCCTTCTAGTGAAAATCATCAATAAAGATGATCTCAAACAAGCAGATAAGGGTATCTATTCGATTGGAACCGACTTATTCTTAATTTGGATGCAAATGATTGTGCCGGAATCAATCTCTATCTCAGCCCGCTCATCGATAAGTTCATTGCTAACCCCACGGGTTGGCCCAAAGTCCAATATATCGTTATTCAGAGGCCAACGAAGACCGCTAGTTGCTGCAATGCTGGCTTTGCCATTTATGGGTATCAGGGAGATCACGTCTCCTGGTTCTCCAACGATCGAGGTTCGGTCATGGACACTCCACAGGCGATAATCACGACCAATATAAGAGATATCCAATTCTAGAAATTCCGGATGGGCTAACAAGAGGATGTTAGCCAGGTAATGATCAATTCGCCCACCAGTCGCACCGAAGACATGAATCGGGCTGTCAAAATTTTGCTTTGAATAAATGAGAGCTAATTCAAGATCTGTTTCGTCCTTGTCAGGAGGGAAGTTTATTGAGCGTACGCCGGATCGATTTAGAGAGACAATGAGCTCGCTATCAGCAGAATCGAGATCGCCAATAATCAGATCGGGCAGCCGGCCCAGGGTTTCAAGATGCTTAACACCGCCATCTGCAGCAATAATCACGCCGGCATTTTGAAAATAGGGCTGGATCCAGGGCCCAGCATCAAAATCTCCGTTGGCAAAAATCAGAACTGTCATAGTTCCTCTAATAAGAAGCAAAAAAAGACCACCCAATCCGGATGGTCCTTTATTACCTGCGATAGATTTTGCATCAATTCCTACGCCGGTATTATCCGGATCAGGTTCTCAGGTCAGAAACTGGCTTAACTGCAAGAACAGTTAAGCTTGCGGTTTCTCTCTCAGCCAGGCTTACCCTAGCTCCCTGTGTAAAAATGTCAATTAGGTTTATTATAGCATAGTTTCGCGATACTTTGCGATTCACCATCTCTCTAATATCATTTGCGCTGCGAAATAGACGATCAAAAAGGACTGTCAGCCAGATGCAGAAAGAAGAAAATCCGACATTTTTAGAGGAATTACGGCGTGAGCTCGGTGAAATCTGGGGACTGTTCGCGTTTTCCGTTTCAAGTGCCGGCCTAATATTGCGAAATTGGCTTCGGAGATTGCGCCGCCTACGCCTTGATTTCGTTGTTATTCCCGTTGGGGGTTCGCTGCCTGAACGATCCGGACCGGCGCGGAGTTTTTTACAGAGACAGCTTCCCCTCCCTCCTCTACCGATGAGCATGGAACTCTTGAATGAGCAGTTATCCCGCGTGTCAGACGCAGAAAATATTTATGGCGTTATCTTTCTCTTTCGCGGATTTTCCGCTGGCATGGCAACGCTTACCAACTTTCGTCGCTCGGTGGAACGGTTGCAGGCGGCCGGGAAAAGAGTGGTTGTATACACACCCTATCTAGACCTGGCTCATTACTATGCAGCCACGGCTGCGGACCTGATTGTAGTCCCCCCATCTACCAGGTTCGAAGTTCTGGGTATACGCTCGGAAGTCATGTTCTTGAAAAATTCGCTGGACCGGCTGGGTATACAAGCTGAAGTCCTCCAGATTTCACCATATAAAACAGCTTACGATTCCTTTATCAGGGAGGACATCTCGCAAGAACACAAAGATCAGATAGATTGGATTTTAGACGATAGCTACGAGACGTTGATTCAAGCAATGGCCTCTGGTCGCCAGATTGAGCCAGAAGTATTAACCAGCTTGATTGATCGAGCGCCACTTAACCCAGAGGACGCCCTTGAAAATAAGCTGGTCGACTATCTGGCCTATGAAGACACTTTACCTTTCATTCTGCCTGAAGCATTTGGGAAAGCAAAATCCGAAAAAGTTGATGAGAACGGTTCAAACTCCAAGGATGAGCAGCCCGGTGAAGATCCCCCTGCTGGAGAGCAAAAGGCTGTTATTGCTAACTGGAAACGAGCAAGAAAAGTAATGTTCGAAAAGGCCAGAAGATCGACTAAAAAATATATTGGCGTCATCTCCGTTGAAGGCATCATTCTCATGGGGCAGAGTCGAAAACCCCCAATTGATTTGCCCATTCCCATTTTATCTGGGGAGGCGGCCGGTGAAACCACAATTTCTGATCTACTGCGCCGGGCAGAGAAAGACCCAAAGATGGCAGCTCTGATTCTTCATATCGACTCGCCTGGTGGCCTGGCAATTGCATCTGATCTCATCTGGCGCCAGATATACCGCCTATCCCAGAAAAAGCCGGTCCTGGCTTACATGGGCAACGTTGCAGCTTCCGGAGGTTACTATGTCGCGGCCGAGGCCCAACATATTATGTGCCAGCCAACAACTGTGACCGGATCTATCGGCGTTCTTGCAGCGCATTTCAATACTCGCGAATTTTATAGCAAGCTGAGCATAAATCGCGTCGTCATGGGGCGAGGTAAAAATGTTCATATGCTCGGTGATACCGATCCTCTGACCGAAGATCAGCTTGCAGTCCTTTGGAATTCGCTTGTTTACTCCTATGATCAGTTTAAAAAAGTTGTAGCTGACGGAAGAAATCTTCCTTTTGAAGAGCTTGATGCTATATGCAACGGCCGCGTTTGGACCGGCAACCAGGCGCTGGATCACAAACTGATTGACAGCCATGGCGACTTCTTGGATGCCGTGGCCAAAGCGGCCGAGCTCGCAGGTATAGAAACGGATGACAAACATAAGATCCCGGTTCTGAATGTTTATTCCGGTGGAGATGGATATCTTCCACCTCAACCATTGGAACCCCTTAAAGACCTTCTCCAGGACCTCTCAGTCGAAAGATTGTCCGAAATAAGCGATCAAGCATTAACAATCATGCCCTTTAACTTTCGTATTCGTTAGCTCCTTCTTTTGATTCGAAATGCGAGGTAATTATGGATGAAGCAAAAAGCAGTGAAGGGCTAACTAGCGAGAATGATCTGGCCGATTTAACTCTCCTCGGACAGGATACGATTAAACCCAGCAAGAAATTAGAGACCTTTCCCAACCGTCACTCAGATCGGGATTACACAGTTACCTTGAGAAGCGAGGAATTTACCTGTGTTTGTCCAGCGACCGGACAGCCAGATTTTGCCACTATCACCATCCGCTACATACCTGATAAACGGATCGTGGAGTCCAAATCATTTAAACTTTATCTATGGTCCTTTCGAAACGAAGGTGTCTTTCACGAGCATGTTACCAACGTCATCTTAGATGATTTGGTTAATGTCCTAGACCCAAGATGGTGTGAGATCCTCGCTGAGTTTGGGGTTCGTGGAGGGATTAATATAACGGTTCAAGCCGAATATTCGCGATCTGAGGATTATTAAATTAATAGGTTGTCTAGGCAGAATCGCAGAGACTGGATCAGCAGATTCGATCCAGTTAGAACGACAAGGATGAAATCAGTTAATGATATGAGAAAGCCTACAAATCCCATTTTTCCTTGTTGACGATTGTTATTTTGCATCAAGCAACCTGACTATCCGTTTAAGTGACGCCATCTTCTCATGAAGCATAAAGCACTCTTTCACTTCATCCTTGTCACAATTACCTTTTTACTGATTGCACTTCTGAGCACCCCTGCCAGAACCGATGCCGGCCTGGCGTTATTATCTAATGTTGATCGTGGGATTATCAAAAAGATAGCCTTGGAAGGAGAGAGTGAATTCCTCGTCTTCCTATCAGAACAAGCCGATTTATCTGGGACGCTGCAGCTGGCTTCAAAGGAAGAAAAGGGACGCTATGTTTTCGAGCGACTGAC
>BTQB01000007.1:0-28095 GCA_036985655.1 Anaerolineae bacterium
AGCTGGCCACGCCGGCAATAATGGCCAGTGCGTACAGGTTAAACACACCCTGGTCTGAAGTGGCGGCAAAAGTGCGAAAGCCCAGGTAGCCGGCCGCGATGACGGTCACAAAAATAGCCAGAAGCCCCAGGTAGGGCAACCAGGACCAGCTGCGCGAGCGAACAGAAGCTGGTTCTACGCTCATGCCGCCACCGCCGCTTCGTAGCCGATCCATTCCAGCTCAGCCTTTATCTTTTCCAGATCTGTCTCCTCGCTGGTCAGGGCGATTTCAATCTCCTGGGTGTTATGGTCGGCCTTGACCACTCTAACGCCCGGGAGGTGGGAGATGGTGATTTCAACGTTACACCCACAGCCGTTGCCGTGGATAGTCTGCTGGCCAATGACTCTTAGCTTGAGTGTGTGATTATCAGACATGGATTTTACCCATTCCTTTGAAGTTTAGATCTCAAGGTCAATATTACGGTTATTCGAATTTCAAATGGAGACGCTAATATCCTCCCCAATGAGGTGAGGCGTTATCATGCCCAGCAGCTTTTCTTTGGTGACCGTGCCAGTAATACGCTCGACTGGCTTGCCCTGCTTGAACAATATCACGGTGGGCAGACCCATAACGCCATGGTTCATCACTTGGTTTAGATTAGCCTCGGTGTCTAGCCGCGCCACGACCAATATCCCCGAGTATTCACCCGCGATCTCTTCCAAAATGGGTTCGATAGCCTTGCATGGTCCACACCACTCTACCCAAAAATCTACCAAGACCGGCCTATTAGACTTCAGCACCTCATATATGCCCCACCCACCTGCGTACCGGCGGACGACGGCTTCGTACCCCAGCACGCTTCGGATAGCGCGCTGCCGGGAACAAACCTTTGAGGGAATAAAACATGGCAGCGGCACAGATCGTGGACGCGCAGACGACACCAAGGACCCACAGCACGAATAGCGGCAAAACAACATTCATTGGTGTCTGGCTCATTGATTAGAAATCCCCCGTCGTTTTGCGCGTTTGCCAGTCTATCTGGCTCATGCTTTCGCGCACAGTTTCAATGGTTGTTTGCCAGGTATCAAGCGTCAGTTCGACCCATTGCGTCCTGTGGTCAGGGGTCACCTGGCGAACTTCCGGCAATTATTCGCTCGCACCTCATTGACACAGGAAAACCACCTTATCCTTTTCGATAACACAACTGACGGGCCGATACAGCAGAAGATGCTGCTTGCGGAGCGTATGAGTGACAATTGAGATGACCTGATACGGGTGGCCGGATCCCTGAAGTTGGGTCTGTCAACATCCTTATGATTCATGAAAACAAACCGGGACGGCAAAGGTTCTTCAGAGTTAGCCAAGGCGATTGCCGAAGCAGGCCGGGTGGCCAAAACCATGTACCTGCTCAATTACATTGATGATGCCGGCTACCGGAACCGGAATCTGATTAAACTTAATCACAGCAAACAGCGGCATCAACTGGCCAGAGGTGCATTTCATGGCCGGTCGACTGGTCGATATGATTTCACATTGACCGCACAGCCTAAAGCCGGTGGATTACGGCCGCTGCGTCAAGCATAAACCTTCTTTTCTCAGAGAACAGACACTAAAAACCAACCAAATTGGGTCTTGAAGTGGCCGTTATCGGTTCCGATCCTGGTCAAGCCCCAATATGGTAATTCTTTCAAGATTTTAGTCGAAGATTCTCAGGGTCATAGACTGCCTCAGACAACAACATTGATGGCCGGCGGGCGCCCAAGATGATAGTATCAAAGATGGATCCAGGAACAGCATAATGAGGCTGTATATAAGCAAAAGCCAGACTCTTACCAACAGTGTGCCCATAGCCGCCTGAAGTTGTCACTCCGATAACGCCCTCACCGAGCAGCAGTGGCTCACCGCCGCGAACATCGGCATCTTCAGCTGTGACCTCGAGATAGACAAGCTTGTATTCAAGCCCGGTTTCCAACTGCTTCAGCAGTGCTTGGCGGCCGATAAAATCCTCTTTTTTGAAATCAGCAAAACGATCCAGGCCCGCCTCGATCAGGGTGATTTCGCTTGTTAGCTCAGTTCCCCAACCAGGATAAGCTTTTTCCAGGCGCAAACTGTTTACAGCGTAACTTCCGAGATCAACGATGCCGTAATTTTCACCGGCAGCCCACAATTGATCATAGAGATGCTCAAGCTGGGCCATCGGCATATGCAGTTCCCAGCCCAACTCGCCGACGAAATTTATCCGAAGGGCAAGCAGATTAATACCGGCTACTTCAATTTTACGTCCAGTGAGCCAGGGAAATTGTTGGTTGTCAAGAGCTGCATCGGTTAATTTTGCGAGCAGGTCCCGCGACTGTGGCCCCACCACCAACAAAACACCGTAATCGTAGGTGAGGTTTAATATGGTTACATCTTCGTGATCCTCTTTGCCCTGGGTGAGCAAGTCGTAATCACGTAATTCGGCGGCGGCGGCCGACAGCAGGTAGAAGCGATCTTCCGCCAAGCGGGTAATTGAAAATTCGCTCTTAATCCGGCCATTAGCAGAGAGGGCATGGGCGAGGACGATGCCACCCTGCCGCCGGGAAATAGAGTTGGCGCACAGTCGATTAAGGAATGGCAGGGCATCAGGGCCGGAAATCTCAAACTTGGCGAAACTGGAAAGATCCCTGATGCAAACCCGTTCCCTTGCCGCCTTACATTCAGCAGCCACAACATCAAAAACATTATTTCGCCGGAAACCGTATTCCTCCTGGCGGCCGTCTAAAGAAAACCACTTGGGCCGCTCCCAGCCGAAGACCTCGGTATGGACACAACCCTTATTCACGAGCTTCTGGTAGAGAAGGCTGGTTTGAGCCGGCCGGCCGGCCGGCCGCTCCTCGCCTGGAAGGTGAAGGATGTACATGTATTTGTAGCCCTGGAATGACTTAGCGCTGCTGTATTCTTTACTGGCAAAAGGACCAAAACGACGTGGATCTACTTTCAACATGTTAATCTCGGCATCACCATGGATCATCATTTGGGCCAGGTATTTCCCACCACCGGCGCCCTGAGCGATGCCAATGCTGGCGCCACAGCAAAGCCAGAAATTACGCAAACCAGCTGCCGGGCCAAGCTGGGGGTTGCCATCGGGAGAGCGTGGGCTGCCCCCATTCACGACGCGCATGACGCCTGCATCTGCGATGATAGGCATCCGTTCTATGACCCGTTCCAGCCAGGGCATAATCGGCTCAAACTCCGGGGCAAATAATTCGTTTTCGGCCTCCCAGGACGGACCACCGGTCGCTGCCCAGGCCTGGCGAATATTGGTACGTTCATATATGCCAATCAGCGCGGAATTTTGTTCCTGGCGATAGTAAGCGGAACAATAAGGATCGCGCATAACAGGAATTTCCTGGTCGTGATCAGCAAATTCCTGAATTGGCCCGGTGACCAGGTACTGGTGCTCCATATTTGTAATCGGGATGTGCAGGCCGACCCAGGCGCCGATCCGGCCGGCATAACAACCTCCTGCATTTACCACATGTTCGCAGACGACTTTTCCTTGCTCGGTGATCACCTCCCATTCACCGCTGGTCAAAAGATTAATGCCTGTCACCCGGTTGTGGCGGATAATGGTCGCGCCGAGACCTCGAGCAGCAATGGCCATGGCGGTGCAACAGCCAGCGGGATCAACATGTCCGTCATCCAGTGTCCAGGCGCCCGCGATAACGCCGGTGGTGTCGACAAAGGGATTGAGCCTTTTGATCTCATCGGGGCCTATGATCTGCATCCGAAAACCGACGTTGGCGGCAATACCTTCCACCAAGCGGAAATAGTCCAATTCCTCTGGCGTTATCGCAAAGCGAATACCGCCGCAGCCGTGCCACCCGGTAGCCTGTCCGGTCATCTTCTCCAACCTGGGATAGAGGCTGTTACTGTAGTGGTGCATCTTAGCCAGATTGTAATCGGCAATGAAGCTGGGACATTGACCAGCGGCATGCCAGGTGGATCCTGACGTCAATTCGCCTTTTTCAATTAGCGTGCAATCATTCCAGCCCTCTAAGGCGAGATGGTACAGCAAGCCAACACCCATCATGCCGCCGCCGATTATGACTACTCTCGCATGTGATTTCATCATCCCTCCCGGCTGATGCCCCTTATCTCCAATCCTTGAGAATCTCCCGGGCTGCGTTCTTACCATTAAGGCCAGTAATGGCGCCGCCGGGATGGGCAGCAGAACTGCAAAGGTAAAGGTAATCGACGGGCGCCCGGTATTGGGCGTAACCAGGAAGTGGCCGCATCCACATGAATTGGTTGAGAGTCATTTGACCGTGAGTCAAATTTCCTTCAGGTAAATTGTAAATATTTTCCATATCCAAAGGAGTAATGACTCTTAAATCTTCGATACATTCAGAGAAATCTGGCGCATATTCAGCGACTGTGCTGATGACAAGTTGAGCGAGCAATTCGCCAGCCTCGTTCCAATCCTCCTGCCGCAAGAAATAGGGCATGTACTTCGCGGTCACAGACATCAGGTGCTTGCCGTCAGGGGCAAGAGAGGGATCTATTAGGGTGGGTATCTGAATATCAAGATATGGCTGTTGTGAAAAGTGGCCGTACTTCACCGGATCGTATGCTTTCTGAAGATAGGTCATCGAAGGCGCGATCTGGATGCGGCCGCTGAGCAGATTGGCCCTGTCACTCTTGACGGCCGTGAAGGAGGGAAGGCGTTTCAGAGCAAAATGAACCCGGGCCATCGTTCCGCGATAGTTGATATTACCTACATGTTGGACAAAGGAGCGATCCAGATAGTAGGGATCAACCAGTCTTAAGAAAGTAGTCCTCATGTCGACGGCTGAAACAACGAGGGCGGCCGAAATCTGTTCACCGGAGGCCAATTCAACCCCGGCAGCTTGACCACCTTGAGTTATTATCCTGGCCACCTCTTGATTGGTTTTTATTTCAGCGCCAAAACTCACGGCAGCATCAGCAACAGCCTGAGCCAAAGCGCCCGAACCGCCGGCCGCGCGCCTGTTGGAAAGGAATAATCCATTGCTGCTCTCTGACCAATTGTAAAGCAGCATATAAGCTGTTCCGGCTTCTCGAGGGCCCAGGGAGATGTTTTTCACCGTCGAGGCTGCTATGACCCCTTTGACTATATCTGACTCGAACCATTCATTGAGCAGGTCGGCTACCGACATGGGCAGGACGCGAATCGCCTGGGCCAGGTTTTTTCGACCCAGCCCTCTAACAGGCTTAGCGAGATTGCGCAGTTCCAGAATGTCGCGGATGCCCAGACCAGGAAGATCAGGCGGGGTCATGTTTTTAATTCCAGCAATGACCTGGCAGTATTCTCCCATCCGGTCAATAAATCCAGGGTAGCTGCTGGCATCGGCAGGAGAGAACTTGCTTATCTCCTTGACAGTGCGGTCAACATCTTCCCAGATGGCGAGGCTAGTAGCGCCTGGCAGCGGAGCAAAGATGAGCGGGTCAAATGATAAGAAGTTCAAGCCGTGGCTGCCTAGGTCCAGATCGCTAACAATCTTTGGGGGCAGGCAGCCTGAATCGTCAGTCAAGGAGGAAAACCGATAGCCAGGAATGAGTTCTTCTGTCACCGCTGCGCCGCCAACAATCTCTCTTCGTTCCAGGAGGAGAATTTTTCGGCCGGCCCTGGCCAGATAGGCCGCGGCAACTAATCCATTGAGACCACCACCAACGACAACACCATCATAATCGGCCTGTCTTCCCTTAATAGACAAAGGCGGTTTCGCTTCCGCGATATCCGAGGGGGATCTAACAGATTTGCCGCGCCCCATCCGGACTCGTTCCTTTAATGACATGCCGCCTTCGCGCAATTGGGCTCTAAAATCGCGGCCGCGCCTTGGAGACAAAAGCAGGGCGATGCCAGCGCCAAATGCTGCACCAACCGCCAGGGCCGCCAACAATTTCTTTTGCAGCTTTTTCTCTTCAGCCATCTAACACTCCGATGCTTTAATTGCCGTCCTTCATGATTTCCAAGGCTGCTAGTCGCCCGGGCCCTCCAGTAATGCCTCCTCCGGGATGGGTTCCGGAGCCGCACTGGTAGTAGTTGCGGATTGGTGTGCGGTACCTGGTCCACCCGGGGACAGGCCGAAAGATAAATAATTGATCAAGTGTAAGCTCGCCGTGGAAGATATTGCCCTCGGTTATACTGAATTGATCTTCCATATCCCACGGCGTCAAAACCTGTTTGTGCAGAATCAGATCCTTGATGTTGGGCGCAAATTCGGACATTGTGTCAATGACAGCATTACCGAAGGCTTCGCGCTGTTCATCCCGGCTGCCATGGAGTGGCATATTATAGGAGGCGTACTGCACAAAAATTGACATGACATGCTTCCCTGGTGGAGCCATAGAAGGATCAGTTGTGGTAGGAATGACGCATTCTAAAAATGGCCTTTTCGAAAAATCATCGTACTTGGCATCATCATATGCCTTTTCCATGTAATCTGTGCTTGGGGCAATAAACAATGTGTTTTGGATCAAGGATTTATCTTTCATTGCGGGAAACTCTGGCAGGCCATCCAGTGCCAGGTTCACCTTGCCAGATGATCCTCTAAACTTGAAATTATCGATAGCCCTAACCAGGTCAGAGGGAAGATCCTTTTCATCCACCAGGGAACGGAAGGTTACCTTTGGATCACAGCCGGAGATAATAGTCGTGGCATAAATTTCCTCCCCATCTTCCAGGGCTACACCACAGGCTTGTCCATTCCTAACAATGACCTGGGCCACCGGCGCATTACATCGAATTTCCGCACCATAGAAACGAGCTGCACTAGCAATAGCCTCACTCACCCCCCCAGTGCCCCCTTTTTGCGAACCCCAGGCGGAAAACGCGCCATCCAATTCACCCATGAAATGATGAAGAAGGACATAAGCCGTACCAGGAGATTTGATGCCCAGCATTGTCCCAATGATGCCGCTTGTGCAAAGGTAGGCCTTTAATACATCTGTCTCGAACCATTCACCGACGAAATCATAGGCGCTCATAGTCATGATTTTCGTAAGCCAGTGAAACTTCTTTTTACCTAATGATTTCAAGTGAACGCCAAGATGGCGCAATGCATTTAGTCCGGTAATGCCGGGCGAAGTTAAATCGGGCGCCACCATTCCTAAGATGGGCTTCACTGCGTAGGCGATGTCGTACATCATGTTACCGAATTCATGATATTGGTCGGCGTCTCGATGGGAATGGCGCCTGATTTCCTCTATGGTGCGTGCTTCATCAGCGTAAGAGGCGAGGTAATTGCCGTCCTCCATCGGAATGAAGGAGCCATCTGTGGGGAGCAGGTGGAGGCCATGTTTGTAAAGCTCCAGCTCCTGGATCACTTCAGGGCGAAGCAGGCTGATCACATAGGAACAGACTGTGTACTTAAATCCAGGAAAGATCTCCTCGGTAACAGCCGCACCGCCTAATAAATAGCGCCGTTCCAAAACGAGCACCTTTCGACCAGCCCTGGCTAGATAGGCTGCCGCAGTAAGTCCATTGTGCCCGCCACCGATAACGATCGCGTCATAGAGATTGGTCTCGGAGAGATTGGTCATAGAAACACCTCGCATTTTTGCCTGGCAGCGCTATAGTTGCTGGTAAGAGCACCTTGAATCGTTCTAGAATCTTCGTCAGTTTGCTCCCCGCCAAAAAAAGTCGCCCCATCGGCTGTGAGAGGTAGGGTATCAATGCCGGTCGTTAATCCAGCAAAACCAGCACCACCAATGGCCACATGAACCTTCCTTATCATTAATTCAATATGGCTGTCTTTCTAGGTGGGTTGAAAAACGGCATCTTAACGACTGTCGCCCTGGTCTCTCTACGCTGGGCGTCTATGGTAGCTTCCATTTCGACATGCGTTCCAAGTTGGGCAAATCGGGTTCTTATTTTGGCGATGGCAATGTACTTCTTAAGTATAGGGGACCAAGTGCCACTGGTCGCTTTTCCGATCTGCCGCCCGCCGAAATAGACTGGAACCGCTTCGCTCCAAGATTGATAAGGCAGATGAAGCGGCATGCCGAACTGGGAATAAATATTTTCTAGCGATTTCAGGTCCATATCGAGACCGACGGTAGCCAGGTGGGGGCCGCGCGATAATTCGTTCTTTAAGGCTTGTTGGCCGACGAAGAACTCCTTTTTCATTTTGACTGCCCAGCCTAATCCCAACTCAAGCGGCGACGACTTTTGGAAATCATATAAAACCTTCTTGGAGGAGTGGAAATCTACACCACCGAGTAATAGGCCAGCTTCGATGCGGGCCATATCGAGGGCGTATTCGCCAAAAGGCCTTAATCTATATGCCGCACCTGTTTCAAACAACAGGTCCCAGAGCCCCACAGCCTGATGGGCCTCCACCCAGATTTCAAAACCCAGATCGCCTGTAAAACCTGTCCGGGAAATAGTTACCGGGATGTCCGCCAGTTCTGTTTCTACCATGGCGAAGGAGGGTAAGTGATCGAAGTCGGCGTTGGAGAGCGCTTTGAGTAAATGGCGCGAATAGGGGCCTTGCAGTGCTAAAGCTGCTAAAGATTCAGAGACTTCCTCAACGCTCACATCCAGACCTGTGGCATTGTCTTCCAGCCAATATAGAGTGGGATCGGCGGCTGTCAGACGGAAGAAATGCTCATCCAGGCGGAATAGGATGCCGTCATCAATTATCTTGCCATCATCGTCACACCAAGGGGTGTACAAACAGCGACCAACAGCACACCGGGCAACATCTTGGGTGACTACCCGATTCATTAACCGCAGAGCATCCGGTCCATGAATGTTATATTTATATAAGGGTGAGGTATCGAAAACGGCGCAAGCTGTGCGGATAGCTAGGTATTCGTGGGTGTGATCCGGCTCATACGAGTTAGCTGAAAGCCAGCCAGACCACTCGGTCCAGTTGTAGCTGACGCACAATTCAGAAGTTCTCGGATGGAAGGGGGTTGGTTTCATATCAGTAAACTCCCATACTTATTCATAACGTGAAGGGGACCACTACACAGGTATGCACATTCTCCGAAAACAGTCAGCGTTGATCATTAAAGGATTTATTGACCTCTTTTTAGCATCCACTTCGTACCTCTGGCAAATATCCTTCGCATGCTTTTTGGACCAGCATAAGGGATCTTTCGATTAACGATATAGTGATTCGTAAACTCATTTGATTCCCCAGCCATGAGGTCTGCAATGATCCGGCCGGACGTTTGGGTCGAGGGCACGCCTTCACTCAAGCCAACCCCATAATAGATATTTTTATGGTCGCCCATCACCCCGACTGATGGATTACCGCCCATGGTATAGGCTGTCGTTCCGCCCCAGGCATGTTCTATCTGTAAGCCATCCAATTGAGGGAAGAAGGCGAACAAATCTTCCTTTATCCGGCGGGTAACAGTCTTGTCGTTTCCAGAGCACAGCAAGTCGTTAGCATAGTATTTAACGTCGGACCCGCCCATAACAATACGACCATCAGCAGACGGGACACTATAGCTAAAAAAGACACGAAGATCGGATAGGCCCTGCCGGTTACCCCAACCGATAGAGGCCCATTGGGCAGCGCTAAGTGGTTGTGTGGCGACCTGGAAAACGCTAATTGGAATCACACGGTTATTAAAAAAGCCCAATTTGTGCGCATAGGCGTTTAGGGCGACAACCAGGATAGGGGCTCGAATCTCGCCCAGCTCTGTATCGACTATGTTCACTTTTCCAGGAGTAATACGGGTAACAACCGTCCGTTCTCTTATCTCAACCCCAGCTTCCTCAACGACTCTTTTCATCTCGCGGGCAAGTTTGGCTGGGTTCAGAGTCGCGCCGTAAGGGATGTTCAATCCGGCAATGAATAGAGGAGATTTTATTTCAGATTCCAATTCCTTTCCCTGGATCAAGGTAGAATGAAGCCCATAAGATCTGAGTTCACGGCTATATTCTTCCAATCTTAGAGCCTGTTTTTCATTTAATGCAACCTCAAGCATCCCGTTTTCTTCAAAATCGCACTTGACATCATAGTGCGAAATCAGCTTCTTTATCTGTTTCAGTCCATAGAAGGAAACGGTCACGTTTCTTTGACGAGTCTCCGGATCGACCTGGCCTTCCTCCCACAGCAAATCGGTAGCAATGCAAAAACCTCCATTGCGACCACTAGCGCCATATCCACAGCAGGCGCCCTCCAGGAGCACGATTTTCTTTTTCGGTAATTTTTCCTTGATATGGAAGGCAGACGAGAGTCCCGTGAAACCACCACCGACAATGACCACATCGGCCTTGTGATTTCCTCTCAAGGGTTCATTTATTCTTTGATTCTCGAGATCGGCTGCTTTGAACCAGAAGTTATCGACAAAATATTCGTATAGATCGGGTGGTCTTAGATCTCGGCTGTTCTTTTGTGAATTTGAAAAATAGCGCACGATCGTTCCTGGGAAAGCGAGATCAACCCGCAGCAATAGTAAACACCCGGTCCCCCGGCCGGACAAAGGCTGTCTCCTGTCCGTCGCGCAACACTAGCAAGAAGCCTCGACGACCTTTATCCAGGAATTGAAGTACAGCTTTTAGCTCATCAGCGGGGAGTTTTTGATCCTGGCTTTGCATAGCGAAATGGCTGAACTCGTAGCAGGGGGAGGCAAAGCTAATAAGGTCAAGCAAGGTCCTGCTCTCAGTGTCCTGGTTTTCGATGGCGATGCCCTGGCCCAGATCAGGCAACCAGACCTCTTCTTCGGATTCGATGAGGATGTTTTCGCCAGCGATACCATCAACCATGTGCTCCCCAAAGCGGGTGCGCATCGCATCATAATGGGGGGTAAATCCTATGCAGATCAGATCGTCGTTATCGTAGGCTTTGCCAGGGTGGGATATATGATGAATATCGAGCACCTGCTCGCCTTCCTGAGTAATGGCCTCGATGCCCAAAGACGTAATGTGCAGGCGATCAACCTCTAGCCGTCTGGAAGCATCGTAAAAACCGCCTGAAGGCGTCTCGATTATTAATCCTGATGGCTGCAGCTGGACAAGTTTAATCTGGCCAATTTCTTTCACTAATTTCACCCTATTCAGACATCCTTTTAGATGGTTCAAACGGAGTGACCCCAATCGTCAATGGCCCATAAGCGCACATGGGTTCGGGGTAACCAATTCCTGTTGTCTGCCAAATAATCCTCAAAGAAAAATGAATCGCCAAGGTGGATAATGATTAATTATGTCTCGAGGGAAGCTTCAATCGCCCGTGATATTTCAGAATAGTGTTCCTCGTCATGATCACACATTTCCTTAACAAGCTTGACAACGGTGCCTCGTTCATCTCCCCAAGGATAAAGCAGGTCGCCTGGAAAGCGATCCTGTGGTATTTCCCGGACGGCATCCTTAAACAGTTCCCGGGCCATTTCCCACTCCTCGAAGACCTGCTGAGAAGTTAAACTAACTTGTCGCCTGACATCCTCGATATTGAAAGCCTCCTCATCAAATTCGGGAATGGCGTATTCGGTTCCACTACTAAAGGCACGCAAGGATAGGCTGACCTGGCGATCCCAAGTGGCTATATGACCAAGGATATCCCTGATCCGCCAGCCACCATCATCGTAAACCTGTATATCAAGATCGATGCCTTTTAATATGGCACGCGTTTTGGAATGGGTCGCGGATAGTAAATCGACCAGATGCTCTCTATCGATGGCGGTCATAACTGATACTCCATGAATATTCGTTCGATATTTACCCAATAATGGTGTGATGCTATTTTCTCTAAAACCGACCCGTGTACAGGCTTGAGAACCGCACCGAGGGCCACCTAAATAAACGATCCCGAATCAGGTTATTCAATCGACTCCATAGGCTGGCTGTGGGTAAGCACTGTCTTGGCCCCTAGAGCTACCTTATAGGTGTGCAAGATGAAGGAAGTTTGGGTTCGCTGCACACCTTCAACCTGCATCAAATGATCTTTAAGGAACGAGGTCAAATGCTCCCGGTCACGGCAAAAAACTTCAACTAACAGGTCGTAATCACCAGCAATCATTATTAGATAACTAACCTCGGGCATTTCAGCGATATTTTTAGCGGCGCTTTCTAGATAAGGTGGTTGAACTGAGACACCTATAATCGCTGGAGCAGTGTAGCCCATACGGTGGGGATCAAGGACGCCAATAATTTGGATTGCCTTATCATCGAGGAGCTTGGCCACACGGTTGCGTACCGTCCCTTCAGTAACGTTCAAGGTCTTAGCAATTTCGGTGAAACGCGTGCGACCATCCTTTTGCAGGATAGCTACGATAGATCGATCCAGGGCATCCATAATTAATAATTTGCAAACATTACGATTATTTAGTATTCTACAATTAATTTCTACGAAAATCAAACGAATAGCTGTGATGAGTTACGAATATCGTATCAAAATAAGAATATCCAACGGTACAAGCGATCAAATAGACGACTTTCGTAAATTTTACTTTGTTGGGTCACAAGATAGTTTGGCAAAATCAACGATGAGGGAGACATACGATGCCACAACATGGGGAAAAATCTCACGAGTTTTTTGAGCGAGCGCTAAAAGTCATCCCATATGGGGTTAATTCCAATTTCCGTTATTCGGGAGACGATCAAACGCTTGTCGTAGCTGATGCTCGCGATGGGTATGTTTATGATTTTGATGGCAAACGGTACATAGATTATCGATTGGGTTATGGGCCGGTCATCCTGGGCCATACGGATCCATTTGTGAACGGCCGTGTTAAGGAGGCAATTGATCACGGATTAAGTTTCGCCGCCACCCAGCTTTATGAGGTTAAAGTTGCCGAACGGATCGTTGATATGTGCCCTGGTGTTGAAATGGTCCGGCTGTCTAACACCGGATCTGAATGTACCATGCACGCCATTCGCTTAGCTCGAGGTCATACAGGCCGGGATATAGTACTTAAATTTGAAGGCTGCTATCACGGGGCTCACGACTATGTCCTTTGGACGACTGCCGGCGGTAAGATAAACAGAGTTGGCGATCGCCAACACCCAAAAGCCTATAAACAAAGCATTGGCATTCCCGAGGTTATGCGAGATTTAATCCAGTTATGCCCCTGGAACGATGTTGAAGTTTTAGGCGATATATTACAGCAACGGGGGGAGGAGATAGCCACCATCATTGTGGAACCTATGTTGGGTAATGGAGCCGGCCTCATGCCCCGGCCCGGCTACCTTGAGTTCATGCGCGAACAGTGTGATCAATATGGGATCGTGCTCATATTCGATGAGGTGAAAACCGGATTTCGCCTAGCGCCAGGGGGCGCTGGCGAATATTTTGGCGTGTTGCCAGACATTTCGACCTTCGCCAAGGCGATGGGCAACGGCTATCCCATCGCTGCCTTTGGCGGCAAGAAAGAGGTGATGATGTCTATCAGGCCTGGTAAAGTTTTCCAGGGAGGCACTTATACTGGCAATGTGGTGTCAACGGCCGCTGCTGATGCCACCCTCGAATTTATCCAGAGTGGCAAGGTATTTGAACAGCTAAATAAAGTGGGGGGCATGCTAATCTCTGGCATCGGCGAGATTCTTAATCGTCATAGTGTCCCTCATTTCATTAACGGCACACCTGCCATGTTTGGGATTACATTCATGGATACCCAACCCAGGGATTGGCGTGACTTGTTCAAAGCCGACTGGGATTTATATGAGGCAATCACGACGCACATGATTGAAAAAGGGGTAATGCCCGATCCAGATGGATTCGAGCCCTATTTCCTATGTGTTGATCATACAGAGGAAGACGCGGCCGAAACACTGCAGGCGTTTGAAGATGGTTTAAAAGCTGCGCTTAGCAAGAATTAATGAGGTAAGAAGATGTCATCCAACAGCAAACTTCTCAATTTTATCGATGGGCAGTGGCGAAAATCATCGGCCGCGGAGTATTTGGAGGTGGTAAACCCGGCAACTAACGATGTTTTGGGGAAGGTGCCCTTATCGCCTGCGGCGGAGGTAAATGAAGCGGCGTTGGCTGCATCCAAGGCATTTGACCAATGGCGGCGGACACCAGCCACTGATCGCATCCAGCACTTGTTCAAGCTAAAGAACTTGTTGGAAGAGAATTTTGAAGAGATTTCCCGGACCATCACCCTGGAGTGTGGCAAGACAATTGGTGAATCCAGGGGTGAAATGCGACGGGCCATCGAAAATGTGGAAGTTGCATGTGGCATCCCCATGATGATGCAGGGAGATATGTCCGAGGATATAGCGACTGGTATTGACGAATTGATGATCCGGCAGCCTGTTGGCGTCTGCGCCGTCATCGCCCCCTTCAACTTTCCCGGGATGATCGCCTTTTGGTTCATGCCATATGCGCTGGCATGTGGCAACACGTACATTGTGAAACCATCAGAGAAAGTACCGCTAACGATGAATAAAGTCTTCAAGCTGCTAGAGCAAGCTGGCTTTCCGAAGGGCGTCGTCAACCTGGTTAACGGTTCGAAAGAAGCGGTTGATGCTATCCTGGATCATCCTGATATTCGGGCGATCAGTTTTGTCGGCTCCACAGGCGTTGCTAAGTATGTCTACCGCCGGGGGTCGGCCAATGGAAAAAGGGTCCAGGCCCAGGGAGGAGCTAAGAATCCGATCATTGTACTTCCGGATGCGGATATGGAGATGACAAAGCAGATCGCGGCCGATTCGGCTTTCGGTTGTGCGGGCCAGCGCTGTCTGGCTGCATCGATAGCGGTGACAGTTGGAGATGCTCGCCAGCCTTTTACCGAGGCGATCTCTGAGGCAGCTGCGACCCGAGTGGTTGGGTATGGGCTGGATGAAGGAGTGCAGACAGGCCCAGTGATTAACCAACAGAGCATGCACCGTATTGAAAATCTTGTTCAGCAGGGAGTTGATGAAGGGGCTAAGATCGTAGTAGACGGCCGCTTCCCGACCATTCCCGGATATGAAAAGGGCAGTTTTATCCGGCCCACTATATTGGAAGACGTTGATCCACTGGGTACGACTGCCCAAACCGAGATCTTTGGCCCGGTTTTGGGCTTGATTCATGTAAAGAACATAGACGAGGCCATCAGTTACCTCAACAGCGGGCAATATGGCAATATGGCTTGTTTATTTACCAGCAGCGGCGCGGCCGCCCGCAAATTTCGTTATGAAGCAGATGTGGGCAATCTAGGCATCAATGTAGGCGTTGCCGCCCCCATGGCTTTCTTCCCGTTCAGCGGGTGGAAGGATAGTTTCTTTGGCACTCTACACGGCCAGGGCCAACATGCAGTCGAATTTTTTACGCAGACAAAAGTGGTTGTGGAACGGTGGCCGAAGGAGTGGTCGCGTCATTTTTAGTTGACGCGTCAATTTTAGTTGACGGGTCAATTTTAGTTGGCGCACCAATTCTAACTAATGTGTCAGCTAGAATTGACGGATCAGTTTTGATTGTCGCGGCAGTATTACCTGCCTTGTTAGTTAAGGAATTTTCATGAGTGTACTGCTCACCAAAAGCGATGAAAAAGGTTCGTAGTGCGGGCTTCAGACCGTGACCGCTCAAGCGGTTACTACAAACTATATTCAGAAGAGAAACATTCTTAACAATCGGATTTTAGCAGAGCGAATATCATGGGCTTTAGTCATGCAGAATTAGTCGCGCGTAATAAGGCTTATACGTTATCCAGCTGGACTGCTCAGAGCGCCTGGAACCCGATCTCAATGTCAAAAGCCGAAGGGGTCTACTTCTGGGATGCAGATGGCAAGCGGTATCTCGATTGGTCGTCACAGCTGATTAACGTGAACATTGGCCATGGAAACAGCCATGTGATTAAGGCGATTCAGGATCAAGTTGCCCGGATGGGGCATGCTTATCCCGGCATTGCAACGGAACCGCGGGCCCGGCTAGGAGAACTCCTTAGCGAAATCACGCCAGGTGATCTTAACAAGAGCTTTTTCACCTTAGGAGGTGCGGATGCGGTTGAGAATGCGATGAAAGTCGCCCGCCTTTACACCGGAAGACAAAAGATCGTCACCCGTTACCGCTCGTATCATGGGGCAACCTTTGGGGCTATGACGGCCGGTGGCGACCCGAGACGCCTGGCCAACGAGCCCGGCGTCCCCTGGATCGTTCGCATACATGGTCCTTACTCCTACCGCAGCCCAATTTACAGGGGTCGAAGCGCCGATGAAGGGGATGGCGTCATTGCTGATTTGATTGAGCAAACCATCTTGTTCGAAGGACCCGAAAATGTGGCCGCGATCCTTTTAGAGGGCTACAGTGGATCTAGCGGCATCGTGCAGGGGGGCGAGCATTTCTGGAGACGGGTCCAGGAAATTTGCGATAGGTATGAGATATTACTCATCATTGATGAGGTTATGAGCGGCTTCGGCCGGACTGGTGAATGGTTTGGCGTTAACCATTACCCTTACGTAAAGCCAGATATCATGGCTTTGGCTAAGGGTTTGACCAGTGGATATGTCCCATTGGGCGCGGTAGTTGTCACTAATGAGATCGCCTCCCATTTCGAAGATAATACACTATGGGCGGGTTTAACCTACAGTTCGCACCCATTGTCCTGTACAGCTGCCATTGCCAATATCGAAGTGTACCGCAAAGAGGGGCTAATCGAGCAGGCCTGGAATATGGGCAAGGAGCTGCGCAAGGGATTGATGGACCTGGCGGAGCAACATCCCTGTGTGGGCGAAATAAGGGGGACGGGACTGCTGCAGGTTATTGAGGTGGTCAAGAATCGGGATACACGCGAGCCAATGAGTGGATGGAACTGCCCTGCCAGCGAACCGATGATTAAATTGGCCAGCTCTCTGCGTGACCAGGGTATGAGCACCTTCGTTAAATGGGATTGGATCTTCTGTGCGCCACCGCTGATCATTAAAAGCGATCAGATTCAGGAAGGGTTAGAGATGCTGGATCAAGCTCTTGCCCTGGCCGATGAGTATTGCGATTAGTTAAATGTGGTTTCGCTGTTTGCTCAGCTTATGAAAGAGAAGGAGAGCAATGATCGCTAAAGATATCCTCTATTTGACCGAGGATGATGTGTCCAAATGTTTGAATGCTAAAGACGCAGTTCGACTGGCCGAGAAAGGGATTAGGGCTGACGGTGCAGGTCAGGTCAATGGGAACAAGTTTTATATGGAGGTAGGCGACAGTGGCTTTATAAAGCCATTTTCTGGCTACCTGGCTGGTGAAGAGTACGCCTACGTGAAAAGTTTCAGTTTTTTCGAGAATAATAGAGCCTTGAATTTGCCAGTAACCGATTCAATGGTGATCCTTTTCCATGCTGACAGCGGACTGCCTGCCTGTATTATGGAAGCGAATTGGGTTACGGCCATGAAGACGGGCGCCTCGACGGCCGTAACCGCCAAATACCTTGCCGCTCCTGAGAGTAAGGTGCTAACAATCTTCGGTGCGGGAGGGCTGGGGCGGACGCATCTCTTATGCTTCAATGAGATCTTTAACCTCGAACAGGTACGGGTTGTAGATGTTATCCCTGAGGCGGCCGCACAATTCGTACGTGAGATGACGGAGGAGACTGGGCTTTCCATAGAGATACCCTTCTCGCCTGAAGCGGCCGTTCGGGATGCTGACATGATCGTTACGGTGACCACCGGCAGCGCTGTAAATGTTGAACTGCCCTGGGTGAAGCCAGGCGCCTTTATCGCCCGGATGGGTTCTTACCAGGAGATCGCACTTGATTTACTGCTGAAAACTAACAAGCTGGTCGTTGACCGCTGGGATTACGCGAGTTATCGAGTCCCCGAGATGGTCGAGCTCATTGACCAGGGCAGATTGAGTAGAAGTGAGATCCATGCAGAATGGCCAGACATCGCCGCAGGAAAGGCGCCTGGAAGAGAGTCAAAGGACGAAATCATCCTATATATTGGATTAGGCATCTGGGGCGAATACGCAGCGATCTTGCCCGAGGTCTTTAGGAGGGCGCGAGAATCGGGATTGGGATCAAGAGTTAGACATTAGCTGAAAATTATCGCGGCTTGAAAAAGGAGAAAAGTATCAGCATGGACCAACATTTGGGGAACACAAGCGATCTGTTTCCCACTCAGGCTCAGGTCGTGATCATTGGCGGCGGAGTGATAGGTTGCAGCGTGGCCTATCATCTTACAAAGCTTGGTTGGTCAGATGTGGCGCTGTTGGAAAAATCTCAGTTAACAGCTGGAACAACCTGGCATGCGGCCGGATTGGTGAGCAGTGGGGGGTTTTCTTCAGAAACAACTCTTGAGATGGCCAAGTACACCATAGAGCTATACGGTCGTCTTGAGGAGGAAACGGGCCAAGACACCGGCTTTAAAGCAATTGGCCATCTTGAGATCGCTACCAACAAAGAAATGCTTGAGGCTCTCCGGCGGGCAGCTGATTTTGGCCGTGGGTTTGGTATTGACATAGAGGAAGTGTCAACAGCAGATATTCAGAATATGTGGCCGATGCTACATATTGATGACGTAATCGGCGGCATCTATACGGCTCAAGACGGCCGGGCTAATCCTGTAGACACCACTATTGCCCTGGCCAAAGGGGCAAAGATGGGAGGAGCGCGAATCTTTGAAGAAACCCCGGTAACAGGGATTAAGAGAGAGAACGGCCGAGTGACTGGCGTTGTCACAAATAGAGGAGAAATCGAAGCTGAATACGTGATCAATTGCGGTGGTATGTGGGCCCGGAAACTAGGCAAGATGGCTGGCGTCAATGTGCCACTTCATGCAGCGGAACATTACTATCTCATTACAGAACCAATTGATGGACTTCACCAGGATCTGCCAATCGTCGAGGACGCCGGTGCATACTCCTACTTCCGTGAAGAAATGGGTGGATTACTGCTGGGGGTCTTTGAACCTGTCGCTGGCCCATGGGGGATGGAAGGGATCCCTAAAAATTTTAGCTTTGGCGAGCTGCCACCCGACTGGGACCGGATGATGCCCTATCTTGACAAAGCGCTAGAACGCATCCCCGCAGCCAAAACTGCTGGCGTACATAAGTTCTTTTGCGGCCCAGAGAGCTTCACGCCTGACTTAGGGCCTTTGATGGGCGAAGCGCCGGAATTGAGGAATTACTTCGTGGCTGCAGGATTCAACTCCTTAGGCATCCTTCTGGGTGGAGGCGCAGGTCGAATTATGGCTCACTGGATCGTCGACGGCCTGCCACCGGTTGACGTGAGCGAGATCAACATTGAGCGTATGGCGCCGTTCCAAAATAACCCAAAATATCTCCATGCTCGAACAGTGGAGATACTTGGTTGGATGTTTACTACCTGGCCCAACTTCCAGGCAACGAGGGCGCGCAACGCCTGCAAGTCAGCATTGCACGAACGCCTGGCAAGCGCCGGAGCCTGCTTCTTTGAATACTGCGGTTGGGAGTACCCCGAATGGTTTGCGCCACCAGGAATTCGGCCCAAGGTGGATTACTCATGGTTCCGGCAGAATTGGTTTGAGTACGCAGCGGCCGAACATAAAGCAGCACGCGAGGATGTTGTCCTGATGGATCTGACACTCATGTCTAAATTCCTCGTTCAGGGTCGGGATGCAGAAGAGACGCTTAATAGAATTTGTTCAAACAACGTATCTGTACCAGTTGGGCGCTGTGTCTACACCCAGTGGTTGAACGAAAGAGGAATGATTGAGGCCGACCTGACTGTGACCCGCTATTCGGAAGACAGCTTCATGGTCGTTCTTTCACCAGCAATCCACACCCATGTAGAGACATGGTTGAGGCGACATATTCCACCTGAGGCCCACGTAGTCATCAATAACCTAACTTCGAGTTATAGCATCATCAATATCCAGGGGCCGAAATCCAGGCAGCTAATAGGCAATCTGACAAGCGCCGATATGTCAAATGAAGCTTTCCCCTACCTGACAATGCAGGAAATTGATCTGGGTTATGCATTGGTAAAGGCCCTGCGCCTGACTTATGTTGGTGAATTGGGTTGGGAGCTCTATGTACCAACTGAATTCACGCTCCACGTATATGACAAGCTCGTTGAAGCGGGAAAAGACCTAGGCCTGAAACATGCTGGGCTCAACGCTCTGGATACGCTGCGGTTGGAGAAGGGCTACCGCGATTACGGAAATGACATTGATAATGCAGACACGGTTCTCGAGGCTGGCTTAGGTTATTTTGTGGATTTTGATAAGCCAGGAGGATTCATTGGGAGAGAGGCGCTTTTGCGACAAAAAGAAGAAGGCCCTCTAAAGTTTCGCTTAGCTCAATTTCTACTTCAAGATCCTGAACCATTGTTACACGGTGGTGAAACTATCTTAAACAATGGGGAGCGGGTTGGTTACATCAGGGCAGGCGGGTATGGGCATACACTTGGTGGCTCGGTTGGGCTGGGGCAGGTAAAGAATGAAGAGGGTGTTACGACCGAGTTCATAAGGAGTGGACATTTCGAATTAATAATCGCGGGAGTTCGCTATCCTGCTCTGGCATCGTTAAGGCCTATGTACGATCCGTATAACGAAAGGGTGCGTTCATAAAAATTCTCGGTCAAATATTTATGATGAAACTCACTGTGAATCAAGAAAGTTTGTACCTAATCTTTTCTGCAAGCAATGTTTATGATATATGCGCAAGGTTGTTTTTGCCTGATTTTTACACCGATCTCTATTTTGAATGCCGGTCAGAAATCTTAGATCGCTTCACTGAAACTCTCCCACTTTACTCAGATCAACCTAGCATCTTTCCTGGCGAAAAAATTTATGATGAGCAGGCGTTCCAGATCAGGCTTAAGGTGAAGCCCGACTCTTGCCCCTATGCAGTGAGCGGACAAAGATGAGGTTCCTAGAACAGCATTCGGATTCTATTACCGATTTAGTGCATGAAATATCGGTCAAAATCCTAAAAGATGTTGGGTTCTGTGTGCCTGAGGCAAAAACGCTAACTCGATTTGAATCGGCCGGTTTTTCCACTGAGCATGAATCACAAATGGTGAGAATGACGCAGGAATTGGTAGATGCGGCTCTTTCTACTTTGAACCAGGATGTCAAGCTGTATGATAGGGCGAGGGAATCGGCTGTTCCAACTAATCATAACAGCTGTTTCATGGGCGCAGGCACCCCAGTACACGTTTTCGATTTAGGTTCCGCTAACCATGGTCCTGCTACCCAGAATGATGTACGCCAGCTGGTTAGATTGCAAGGCGCTTTACCCCAGGTGGACATAGTTCGACCCACCGTCACCGCGACAGACCATGGAGAGAATTCCGACCTGGTAGAGATCGCGGAGCTTCTCCGCAATACTGGTAAACCTATCGTTCATCGAACATTGTCGGCTGATCGAGTAGACGCCTCAGTAGAAATGTCAACTATTGCTGCCGGCGGCCAAGATGTTTTCCGAGAAAAACCCAATTTCGCGACGCTTTACTGCCCTATCAGCCCCAGCTACTTTAGCCCAGAGAATATTAAGTGCATGGTGCGTTGGCTGACCAGGGGAGAAACCATAAAGCAATATTGCCGGCAAAGAACGATGGATATTTTGGACGATCACCAGGCTCCGCAATTGCCGGAATCAGTTGAAGCAGAAATAGAGCGAATTGTCCAACGCACAATTCCTGACTTTCATTTTGAAGCGTAAAAAGGAGACCAATGTGAAAGAAGATGAGATCCTCGCGAAGTTGGCCAAGTCGGTGGAAGATGGCGAACCAGAAGATGCAGAAAACCTGGCCAAAGAGGCATTGAACCGTGGACTTGATCCGTTACTTTGCATCAATCAGGGACTTTCCCCTGGAATCACTCGGGTGGGAGATTCCTTTTCTCGTGGAGATGCCTTTCTTCCCGATCTTGTTCTAGGAGGGGAGGCGATGAAGTCAGCCCTGAAAATTCTGGAACCAGCCTTGCTAGAGAACCAGGAGAGGGAGGTTGCCGGCCGAGTCGTCTTGGGGACTGTCAAGGGCGACTTGCATGAAATAGGCAAAACATTAGTAGGCACCATGCTTACGGCCAATGGTTTTCTGGTTAAGGACATTGGTATTGATAAATCGGCCGAGGACTTTATTGAGGCGATCAAGGAAAATAATGCTGACCTGGTAGGCATGTCGGCTTTACTGACCACGACTATGCGCGAGCAACGATCGATCATTGGCGCTTTTATCGAGGCTGGAATTCGAGACCAGGTAAAAGTAATAGTCGGTGGTGCTCCTGTAACCCAAAGCTGGGCTCAACAAATTGGCGCAGATGGCTATGCGGAGGACGCGATCAGCGCTATTGATCTAGCCTATCGTCTTATCGATGCTCCTCCAGCATAGCCTGCATAGCAATAAGGGATAAGGAGGTGATGTACCCATCAGACTTATGAGCGAAACCTGAATCTGACCTATCTAGAAATCTAAGATGGATGGTATAAGGGAGGAAGTACAGAATGAAGAAGCATAAGTTTTGGTTAATAATATGTCTATTAATCTTCACGAGCCTGGTTGTTGTGGCTTGTGGAGCCGATGAAGAACCAACAGTTGTTCCTGCAGCGGAAGATGTAAGCCAGGAAGAGCCAGCAGAGGAAGCTGTACCGGTAGAGGAGCCGCCCGATGAACCGACGCCGGAGGAGGAAGAGACAAGCATCACTATCCTCATCCCGGAGGATCCCGCTGCTTTTAGCTCTTATGTGGCGGATACAGGCTATTCACAGATGTTGATGGAGCTGGTCATGCTCGGTGTTACCGACATAGATGCAGAAGGCAACATTTTCCCAGAATTGGCGGCCGAACTTCCTACAGTAGAAAACGGCAGCGTGAATTTTGATGAAGAGAACTGGACCATGGATGTCACCTGGAAACTGCGAGATGATATCTTTTGGGCTGATGGCGAGCCGGTGACGGCCGATGATGTGATCTTCACCTGGAACGCCATCGCCGATCCGGAATTGGGAACCTGGACCGACGGTCTTGACTATACCGACAGTATCGAAAAGGTCGACGACTACACCTTCACTGTTTACTACAATACGGTCTATCCCAACTTTCTTCTCCAATTTGGAGGCGAGGATTTTGGTGTCTGGCCTGAGCATTATTGTGATGCCAGCCAGGGCTTTATGGCCTGGGACTGCAACCGAGATCCATTGAGCGATGGTCCCTATATTCTGGATGAATGGGAGACAGGGGATCACCTTACCTTTGTCCGAAATCCAAATTATTACGAAGAGGGTAAGCCAAGCATTGACAAGATCTTTGTTCGTGTAGTACCAGAAGTATCGGTCGCCCAACAATTAATGCTTCAAGGTGATGGCGATCTCCAGATTTGGCCTACAGAGAGCGTGGTCGAATCATACAAAGAGTCGGATATTGTGGACGTCTCCTTTGCCCCGAACGATCGCTGGGTGATGCGCCTGATCCCCAACCTGGCAGCGAAAGGATCGATAGATCCTGTGGAGAATCCCCATCCGATACTATCCGACGTACGCGTCCGGCAGGCCTTGCAAATGGCTATAGATGTTGACACTATAACTGAGGAGATATTCCTCGGTTACTCGAAGCCCACATGGACTGAATTCTTCCGACCTCCATACGAATGTGAAGTTCCCAAACCAGCCTTTGATCCCGAGGGCGCAGCGGCGCTGTTGGAGCAAGCTGGATGGACCGACGAAGATGGGGACGGGGTTCGGGAGTGCCGAGGCTGCACGACCGGCGCTGAAGAAGGTTATCCCATGTCCATGGAGTTCGTAATCTACGCTGAGTACGGAGAAGAACTCGAATTGGCACAGCAGCTAATAGCCGAGATGTGGGCAAACATCGGCATCGAAACACAACTGGGAATAGTTGAGGGTACTACACTTTGGGCTGGATATGAGGATGGCGGTATCGAACAGAATGGTGAATTCGACATCAACATGTGGGACGATGGCTATCCAGGCGTTGATCCGACTGATAACCAGCTTTGGACGTATTACTATTCCGAAGCCGCCGAACCTGATTATGGTTGGAATGTGTCACGTTATGCCAGCGAGGATTTCGATGCCTGGCTAGATGAAGCTTACACAATAGACGAAGAATACCGGAAAGAAGTATTCTGCGAATTGGCAGGTATTCTAGCTGAAGATTTACCGCAGATCTTGCTCTTCACGGCATTTGATGCTTCAGCTTATAACACGAGACTGCATGGAGTGCAGGCGACTGTTAATGATACCCATACATGGAATGTTGCTGACTGGACAGTATCAGATTAGCCTAAGAAGCATTGGAACGATCATTCCAGAACGAGGCGTGACCAACCATTGGCTTTAAAGATTGAGAATTGGAGATTGGATAAGCATTCTTTCCTTGAACGCTGAGCCGGATTTAGTTGGCCCAGTATACAGATTGGCGAACTCCAATCTCCAATTAATTGTCGGGTAGTATGGTCCAATACATCATAAGACGTTTGTTACAAATGATTCCAATGCTCTTCTTGCTGAGCATCCTGTTATTTGCACTGGTTAATCTTGTCCCAGGGGGACCGCTGGCTGGACAGGGACGATCTCGACGCATCCGGCCGGAAAAAGCGGAGATCCTCAAACGGCAATTTGGCCTAAACCAACCTTTGCCAGTTCAGTACGTGATCTGGCTGGTAGGTAATGATTGGATGATGGTTGACTCGGATGGGGATGGCATCGACGATAGTAAGGGACAGCGGCAGGGAATCTTGCGGGGGGATTTTGGTTTTTCTTTCCAGACACGCCGGCCGGTAATTAAGGAGATCGGTGATCGACTACCTAATACAATTTACCTGGTTGGCATTACACTTATTATAGTTTTCATTATATCGATTCCTATTGGAATCCTTTCTGCGGTCAAGCAATATTCTCCTTTTGACATTAGTGTGACCACATTTTCTTTTATGGGGCAATCCATCCCTGAATTTTGGCTGGGCCTGCTGCTTATCCTGGTTTTTTATGTCTGGCTCACTAACCCGTTTACCGGAGAACCGTTATTACCGCCTGGTGGAATGTCAACTCTTGGTGAAGAATTCTCAATTTTGGACAGGGCTAAACATCTAATTTTGCCAGTAACGATGGGCCTGGTCGGTTGGGTCGCCTGGTATTCGCGTTTTCTGCGTTCCAGCATGTTAGACGTGATTCACCAGGACTATATTCGGGCGGCACGTGCCAAAGGCCTTCGAGAAAGGACTATCCGGTACCAACATGCGCTAAAAAATGCCGCCATCCCCCTGATAACGATGTTTGCCCTAGATATCCCGTATATTTTTGCCGGGACGATATATGTTGAATTGTTGTTCTCATGGCCCGGCATGGGCAGATTGTACTACCAAGCTGCAACCGGGCGCGACTATCCGGTGTTAATGGCAATTCTGATCATTGGCGCCGCAATTGTTTTTATCAGCAACCTGTTGGCTGATCTGGGTTATGCCTACCTGGATCCTAGAGTGCGATACGATTAGTGAATTGGAGATCTAATGGAGGTTGACACATCGACTGGAAAGAGCTCAACCCGGACAAGCGAAAACGTGACCGGAATTGACGGCGAAGCGGCCGCTTTGGGGCCTTCTGCCGAGAGCATGACGACCATCATCTGGAAGAGGTTC
Source organism: Anaerolineae bacterium (assembly GCA_036985655.1). Lineage (GTDB taxonomy): Bacteria > Chloroflexota > Anaerolineae > Promineifilales > Promineifilaceae > UBA11865. The sequence continues at coordinate 25,446 of BTQB01000007.1, forward strand.
CGCCGACACCCGGCGGCAATCATCAGCATATCCGTCCTACTAATCCTTGTAGTCAGCGTTATTCTTGTTTCCTTTTCACCCTATGATCCGGAAGCATCTGACTTAAGCGCTCGTTTGCAGCCACCCTCCTTGCAGCATCCAATGGGAACGGACCAGCTCGGTAGAGACATGTTAACTCGGGTTCTCTATGGTGGGCGCATCTCTCTCTTTGTAGCACTAATGGTTGTCGTCGTTACACTCGTGATTGGCATTCCGATCGGGGCCTTCGCTGGCTTTTTTGGTGGAGCAATAGACAACATTTTGATGCGACTAACCGATGTAACCTTAACGCTTCCAACGTTGTTAGTGCTTATTCTTTTAAGCGCGATTATGCGTGAAATGGAACTACCGCTTGTTGAGAGAAACAGCGTGATAACCATTGCCGTAGTGATTGGCATCCTTTCCTGGATGACAATCGCCCGGCTATTACGAGCCTCATATTTGTCTATCCGGGAGATGGAATTTGTTGAGGCTGCTCATGCCATGGGGGCATCTAATTTAAGGATCATATCTCGTCACATACTACCTAATGCTATAAGCCCGATCATCGTCCAGTCTACCCTGATGCTAGGTTATGCCATCATGTTAGAGTCCGGGCTGAGCTTTTTAGGATTTGGCATTCAACCCCCAACGCCTAGTTGGGGGAATCTATTGAGCAACGCTCAAATGCACATGATCCAGCATCCCTGGCTAGCCATATTTCCTGGAATAATGATTTTTGTGGCGGTTATCGCGATTAATTACATTGGAGACGCGCTTCGGGATGCCTTCGATCCCTATAAAGTATATTAACAGCAGCCAGGCAGGCGCTATCTTTACCAGGTTATGATGATTGGAGACTTTTCTGGTATCTGGCGCCAACCAAGAATATTTAATAAGAAGAGATAATACAGATGCCAATTGAGCATCCGCCTATAGAACCGCTTAGAACAGAGTTTGCGCTCAAGGGCCTTAGTTCGGATCAACTGGAACAGTTGCAGAAGGCAACGCTCAATATATTAGAAAATGTTGGCGTCCGCTTCCCTTCTGAGAAGGCCCTGAGCATTTTCAGCGATCATGGGGCGGAAGTCGACCATGATTCACAAATAGTCAAACTGTCACCCAAATTGGTGGGAAAGGCTTTATCCACGGTACCTCGCTACTTCACCTTAGGGGCGAGGAATCCCATATTTGACCTGCATCTGGCGAAGAATGTCAGCTATTTCACGACCGATGGCTGTGGTTTCGAAACGATTGACTTCGTGACTGGAGAACGCCGGCCTTCGTCCAAAGCCGATGTAGGACAAATGGCGCAAGTGACAGATTATCTATCGTCGATAAGTTTCTACTGGACTATGGTGAGCGCCCAGGATTGCGGCCGCACAGCGCCACTGCATGAACTGGAAATCTCCTGGACCAACACAATTAAACATGTCCAATCTGTAACACTTATTGGCCCTGACTATGTGCGGTATGGGTTGGAAATGGGCCAGGTAATTGCCGGGAGCAAAGAGGAGATGCGCCGCCGGCCACCGTTCTCAGCCGTAATCTGTACTATCGCCCCGCTGACTCAAGATAAGGAAGCGATCGAGGGGGCGATGCTACTAGCAGAAGCAGGTATACCGGCGGTCTTTCTGGCAATGCCAACATTGGGTACAACAGCGCCAGCCACCGAGGCAGGGGCAATGGTGATGGCTGATGCTGAGTGTATTAGTGGGATAGTGCTCATGCAACTAGCCGCTCCGGGCGCGCCACTATTTCACTCAATCATGCAGGCCTGGGCCGATCCACGTACAGCCGGCTATGTTGGCTATCCTCTAAATTCCCATTCTCGTTATGCACCAGTTGAGATGGCCCACCATTGGGGTATTCCCTCAATGGCAGGCGCTTTTGGAACTGACAGCAGACACGTAGATTCATGGCAGGCGGCCGCTGAAATTACCCTAGACCCGTTGTTGGTTGGTTTGTCCGGAGCAGAAATCGTGACCGGCCTCGGATTGCGAAACACATATACATTGCTTTACCCGGAATCCATTATTCTTGATGACGACATTTACCACCGGGCGAGAAACGCCCTTTTGAATATGGATATTAATTCTGAAACATTGGCCCTGGACGTGATACAAAAGGTTGGACCGGGCGGTCATTTTCTGGCTCAGAAGCACACACGCAAGCGTATGGGACAGGCGATGCAGCGATCTGTGACCCACCAACTTGATAAGGAGTACCATTACAGAGATCCGCTGGAAGTGGCTCGGGAGAAAATTGCCTGGATCCTGAAAAACCACGAAGTGGAACCATTGGAAGAGGCTAAACGCGCTGAATTAAAACGCATTTTGAAAACGGCGGAGCATGAGTTTTCCAAGAAATAGCCGGGGCATCCCTGGCGATCGTCCGGGAAAATGTACTGACTGGTTGAGAAAACAATGCTGCCATCATTTAGTTAAAAGTGTATTTGAAATCACACGAACCAAAGCCCAAGATATCTCTCAGCAACACGAACCGCCCTTTCTGCCCGTAGGCGCTGCCGGGAAGAGTGAAGCGATTATGGAAGAGGCTGATAGGGAACTGAACGGTCTTTCAGTAATTTGGATCCTGTCAGCCCGAAGAAGCAATTAAAAAGGACGATTTC
>BTQB01000008.1:0-26919 GCA_036985655.1 Anaerolineae bacterium
CTCGATTACCGGCAGTTCACATATCTACACATAAAAATTTTATACGTCCAAAGAGCACTTTTAGTTGCATTCTCCCGCGAACAATTATATTTTCACTATGTTTGCACTTCTTGCTTGTCATACCCGCCTTCGCAGAGCCTGCCCTCACGAAGGTGGGGGTATGACAACTTCTCTGGTGGCAGGTTTTTTGCAAACATATTGAAATATTCCGAGCTAAATGTATAAGCTAATCATATAAAAACCCTTAGAATCTTATGGTTGTTGCCCTTTAATTTCATTCTCACCTAATAATTCGTTAATTCACCGAGAGAAATATATGATTAAGGGAGGCTGTCCATGGACATATGTGATTAGCTTACTTCTTAAATGCTCAACCAATTAGAAGTCGATGACCTCTAATCCGGAAGTTCGCAAGCGAAGAAGAAATTTTAACTTGAAACCTTTGTAACATATTAGATTCAGACTTATTAAGATTTTAATGCCCATTCCTGGTCATTATTTGGGCTAGAGCAATGCATATCGCAACATGTGTCATCACCCTTCAGCTTTATGGTGTAGATTCTTTGAAAGCGAAGAGAAGCCTTGTTAGATCTCTTTTAGCACGCCTACCCAGGCACTTTAACGTGGCAGTTGCCGAGATCGATTCCCAGGATGTCTGGCAAACCGCCGTGATAGCCCTGGTAACGGTTGGTGTTGATAATGGCCTCTTACACAGCAAGGTGGAAAAGATGGTTAGCTGGATCGAAAGTAATAGACCGGATATGGTTATAGAGTCTTACTCAATCGAGTTCCGATAAGTTTGACCTCTGTTGGAGCTTCCGGAAATTTGAATTGGTATGGTAACCTAAAGAGTTCTAATCAGTGGGATTGGATTAGTTGCTATATAATGAGAATCCGATGTAGAATGCGATCAACCATTTTGACTGCGTAGGTAAAGAAGGTACATCCATGTGTTATAGCCTTCTTGATTCCTGAGGAGAGACCAATATGAGCAACCTATACGCTCCTGATACAAGCAGCGTCCCGGTGGAGGCAACAGATCTCGAGCGAATGACAGCCCTTATCGAGGTCTTAAGCTCCTATATTGAATATTATCATGGTGGGGCCGTTGAGTTGGTTTCCTTTGAGAATAATGTGCTGCTGGTACAAATGAGCGGCGCCTGCACAGGCTGCAATTTGGCCCCGGTTACTCTGCATGGCTGGGTTGAAGGAACCGTGAAGCAGTTTTTCCCCAATCTTGAAGAGGTAATAGCGGTTTAAATCAAGGTATAAGAGCAAAGACTCCTTTTAGATAAGCACCCTGTTCAAAGCTCGAAGGATGATCGCTTGGGTGTCCTGTGCGATTGATCTCTTGAAGTGGGCGGCCCATCTTAACCGCCTCAGATACCACTCGTTTGAAAAACTGGTCTTCACTCACCCGGCTGGAACAAGAAAACAGCGCCAGCAGTCCCCCTTCTCGCAATAATTTGATCCCGCTTCGCGCCAGGTTACCGTAAGCCCTTAGCGCCGTCGTCACCTGGGATTTTCGGCTGGCAAATGATGGCGGATCGATTACGATTGCATCAAATTTTCGACCAGCCTGAAACAGCCTGTCCATCACCTCAAAAGCATCTCCAATCACATATTGATTTTCCGCTCTCATGATATTTGGATGTTTCATATTTAAACGAAAATTATTTCGGGCGGCTTTTAAAGCTGCCTTTGAAATATCTACATTTGTAATCTGACTTGCCCCTGCCCTGGCCCCATAAATTGAAAAACCACCGCTGTAGGCAAATACATTTAGCAGGCTATTGAATGAACTGTCACTCTTAACTATTTCCTCAAAATAAGCCCTGTTTTCTCGTTGATCCAGGTAAAATCCTGTCTTGTGCCCGTTAACAATATCAGCTTCAAACCGCACATTGTTTTCGTAAAACTGGACTGGTCCTTGAAGCGATGGCCCGTAAAGTTGGAGCCCATCTTGAAGACCAAAGAGAGCGCCCTCTTGGCCCTGAACTTTTCGGCCGAGGCGGAGCACAATACATTCGGCATCCGTTAATTCGACGAGAAGAGGTAGCAGGTCTGCCAGGTAAGGCGCCCAGATAGATGAATACAATTTCAAGACCAAATTGCGGCCGTATCTATCGAGCACCAGGCCCGGAAATTCATCGTTTTCACCATGAACCAGGCGATAACCGTTTGTCACTCTAATATCGAATGAACTTCGGGCCTTGATCGATTTTATTAGCCGCTCTTTGAACCATTCTATCGTGATTGGTTGTGGCTGGTTATGGGCCAGTACTCGAACCCGTATGCTGGAATAGGGATCGTATAAACCAATTGCCAGAAAGCGGTTTTTGCGATCGTAAACAACGGCTTGATCGCCACATTTCCCTTCATGACTCCGCCTGGTAATGCTGTCTTCATAAAGCCAGGGATGCCCAGCGCGAATAGATCGTTCGGCCGCCGGTTTAACGTGTATGGCTACTCTTCTCTGGCTCGGTTTAGGAAGACGGGAGAGATCCAACATCAGGCATATTCTAACCGATACCGCTTGGAATAGTTATGAAGGCTCCACCTCAAGAGCTCATTAGCCCCTATTCAAGGAAAATGCTCGCGTCAAGATTATACATTATGTTTACAGTAAACGTGCCACTAGAGAAGTTGTCATACCTGCGAAGGTAGGTATCCATCTTCTCAGTAAGAGTGGATTCCCGCCTTCGCGGGAATGACAAGCAAAAAGTGCAAACTTAGTGGTTGTAGAAACAGCCCTAGATTATGGATTTGTGATTATCAGTTGACTACCACGAGACAGGCGGTAACATATAGATTCTCTAACGAAAAACACCCTTCTATGGATCAACCAGATATTTTCTTTATCGTATTGGATACCCAGCGAGCTGATCGTCTTGGCGCCTATGGCTACCGCGGCCGTCTCAATGGAAGTTCGATCTCCCCCAATCTAGACGCCTTTGCCGAACAGTCGGTGCTATTTGAACAAGCCATAGCGCCAGCTCAATGGACCATTCCCTCCCATGCGTCAATGTTCACAGGATTATATCCAACGGCTCACCAGGTTGTTCAATCGGATAGATCTCTTGGACCGGATCGCCCTCATCTGGCTGAAGTACTGCTTGAGACCGGCTATCGGACCTTTGGTTTTTGTAATAATCCCCTTGTTGGCGTACTTGATAATGGATTCAAACGTGGCTTTGAGACATTTTACAATTATGGTGGCGCCTTTCCCAGCGTGCCAAAGCACTCCACTCGCCTTCCTTGGCCCGCCAACCAGATATTGGAAGCCTATACCCAGTTCCTGCGCAGAATTTCATACCCCATCCAAAATTTCTTTGGTCAATCTGATCTTGCCTTTCGCATTTCTTTAAATGCCTTCTTAACGCCTATCTGGTCGAGAATGGCTAACTTTAAAGGGCAAAACGAGCGTTCGGTCAAGGATCTGGTTCGATTTTTGGAAGATTGGGATAAGGGGCAGGAAGAAGAACCTCTCTTCATATTTATGAACCTCATGGAAACCCACTTCCCATTTTGGCCGCCTGGTGAATTTGTTAACCAGATTGCGCCCTATATGCTTCGAGATCGAAAAGCGCGCGATATCTTGCGCAGCTGGAATCGTGAAGCATACCGGTGGTCGGCTCCATTAGAAAGGCCCCTTCCGGAATTTGAAGATCGTGTCCTCAACGACATGTACGACGCTGAAGTGAGATACCAGGACGATTATCTGGGCCAATTTTTTGATGCACTGGACAGAAGAAAAAAAGCCAAAAATACACTTACTATTATCGTATCCGATCACGGCGATGGCCTGGGCGAGCACAATCGATTTGGCCACGCCTTTGTCGCCTACCAGGAACTTGTTCGCGTTCCGATGATGATGCGATGGCCTGATCGATTGTCAAAGGCCGATCGATTAGATTCACCTGTTTCCACCCGCAGGATTTATCACACCATTCTCGAGGCTGCTGGTCCTTTTCCCCAGGTTGATCTGAATCTCGACCCGGCCGAAGTTAATGGCTTAACTCTGCTGGCTTCTCAAAGGGGTGCCGATCCCGAACGTGGCTTGGCTTTTTCTGAGGTTTATCCCCCGTTAAATTATGCTAAAGCCATCCGTCAAAGACATCCAGAATTGCTGGATATGTACCGTTGCCTTTCAATGCGCCGTACAGTCTTAAGTGAAAAGATGAAATTGATACAGGTTGGAGATCAAGCCGATGAGCTGTTCGACATCACAGAGGATCCCCTCGAACTGAATAATATAATAAGTGATCAGCCACAAGAGGCCGCCAGATTAAATCAAGAGATTATCCAATTGACCCATCTTGCTGGCGCTCAGCGTGATAACCTGGCCCATGGCCAACGAATCAATTTAGGCGTGGACGAGCAACTCCTAAACCGATTGCGAGGCTTAGGCTACCTGGAGTAAAGCTCCTGGGGTAAACTCCAAGAGATTCTAAATGGACGAGGCTTAAATTTTAATAAGATTGCCAAGCAAGTCTCGCTCTTTTTCTCTAATAATGGTTGGACTAGAGAATATTTTATATATAATAATGAAAGGATTAATTAACTACACTAATATTGCACGCTTTGCTTGTCATTCCTGCGGAGGCGGGAATCCACTCTAGTTGGGAAGATAGATACCTGCAATAGTTTATCCCCGCAAAGGCGGGGGCACGTATGACAACTTCTTCGGTGGCAGGTTTTCTGCAAAGATAGTGTAATTAAAGATGTGGTCGTTACACATTATTATTGCGAACGAATCATTAAGTATAATAATCGATGGACAATTCAATGATTCGTCACCGAACTCCATAGAGGTCAAATGTTAGATTTTATAAACATAGATCCTGTCGCTTTCCGAATTCCTATCGGCGGTGGATTTGAAATTCAATGGTATGGAATTATTGTAACTCTCGGTATTGCCATTGGCGCTTACTGGGCCGGTAGAGAGGTTCAGAAGCGGGGCGGCAGTGCTGATGATTTTTACAACGGGTTGCTGATCGTAATCATTGCCGGGTTCGTTTTCGCCCGTGGATGGTATGTAGCTCAGGAACTCATCGCCGGGAGAGGGGCCCAATATAACTCCTTTGTTGCAATCATCAATATCAGGGCCGGAGGATTAAATATCCTTGGTGGTTTCGTTGGCGCACTTCTTGTCGCCTATTGGTGGGTCCGCCGCAAGAAGTTGGATTTCTGGCTTTATGCCGATGTTGCCGGACCTGCCCTTTTAATAGCACAATCCATCGGCCGGTGGGCTAATTTCATCAACCAGGAACTGTATGGCCCGCCAACCCAGTTGCCATGGGGATTGCTGATCGAACCAGCGAACCGGATAGCTCCCTACAACGATATTGCTGCTTACCCGCTTGATACAAGGTTTCACCCTACTTTCTTCTATGAGTCATTGTGGCTGTTGATTGGTTTTATAACCCTGACCCTGTTAAATGCTCGATTTCGTAACAAATGGCGCAGTGGAACACTGTTCGGCCTTTTTCTAATATGGTGGGGTGGTGGACGGGCATGGGTCGAGATTTTCAGGCCCGACCAACCCACGTTTGGCCAAAGTCCTATCACCTACTCGATGGTGATAGCTCTCGGCTTGGCAATCACAGGCTTGCTCATAATTTTCTATCGTTATGATAAACTCCCCGGGGGAGAACGAATCAAACCCCGGCAGAAAAAACGCATTCTTAAGCCAAAACCACGTCGCAAAGAAGAAGAGACAAAGAATTAACCCCCCTGCAGTTTATTTAATCCAGTTCGGCTTCAAATAATTTCCGCAAATAATATCCTGTTTCACCGATCCTTTAAGCCACAGAAAAATCAGCGGCAAATGAGCTTCGAATGTGATATAATATGCATGGTTAGCAAATAGATTGTGTCGACTATTTAGACCTTTATGCAAACCGCCAGAAAAATAGAGAATGGAGATAAGTACAGCATTATTATCGAAAACTTGGACTTCGCAAAGACGGGTATGGGGTCGTGATCACCTTTCTAAAACTAATAAGTAGGGATTAGCAGAGGATGGCCAAGCGAATAGTAGAATTGAATACAGATCAGAAGAAGAAGAATGCCATGATCTTGGCGAAGATTGAGGCGGAACGTTCCCGGTTGTTCGAAGAAACCCGGGCGCTTCAGCAGCAGTTTCGCCGGAATATCAAGAGAAAACGCTCAAAGATTCATCTTTCGATCGAGGATCAAGTCGAACAGCAGTAGGTGTAAGTTCGCTTTAAAGAATCGCTTCCAATAGTTGATCGACTTGTAGGTAGGGGAGCAGTTTAACCAATAGTTCAATAAGTTATCAAAAGGTGGATCAATGCCTTTTGGACACGATACGTACGTATCCCCGTTTAGCTGGCGTTACGGGAGCCAGCCGATGCGCCATATTTGGTCCGAAGAAAATAGGCGGCTGCTTATGCGTCAGGTCTGGGTTGCCCTCGCTTCAGCCCAGAAAATAGCTGGCCTGGTCACGGCCGAGCAGTTAGCCGATTTAAAAAGCAATGTTGAGAACCTGGACATCGACCGCTCGCTGGAGATTGAGCGAGAGATCCACCACGATGTCATGGCTGAACTCCGAACTTACGCCGATCAATGCCCCAGCGGTGGCCCTGTATTACACCTGGGCGCCACCAGCGCGGATATCACCGATAATGTCGACGTTTTGCGAATGCGGGAAGCTTTAAGGCTACTAATCCAGAGATTATCAAGCTTGTTAGCTGCCTTTGTGGACTTAATAGAGGAGACGGCCGGCGATCCCATCCTGGCTTTTACTCATATTCAACCGGCCGAGCCAACTACCCTGGGCTACCGGCTTTCGATTTACGCCCACGACTTGCTGGAAGATCTAATTGATCTAGAACAAGTTAAATCGCGTCTCCGTGGTAAGGGATTTAAGGGAGCGGTTGGCACCCAGGCTTCTTATCAAGCCTTGCTTGAGGGCACGGGTATGGGCCCTGAAGAGATGGAGCGGTTGGCTATGAATGAATTAAAGCTGCCCTATTACGCCATCTCGACCCAGGTTTATCCAAGAAGGCAGGATCTGCGGCTGATTAATGCATTGGCTGCGCTGGCATCGTCTATACACAAATTCGGACTTGATTTACGTATTTTACAATCTCCGGGGTTTGGCGAATGGTCTGAACCCTTTGGATCGAAACAAGTTGGCTCAACGGCCATGCCCTTTAAGCGCAACCCTGTTAATGCCGAAAATATCTGCTCCCTGGCCCGCTACGTCGCCACGTTGCCTTCTGTAGCATGGAGCAACGCCAGCCAAAATGTTTTAGAGAGAACTCTAGATGATTCGGCTAATCGCCGGATAGTAATGGCCGAGGCCTTCCTGGCGGTCGATGAGCTGCTTTTAAGGACGACCCGAATCTTAGAAGGGCTGGCCTTTAACAGGAAATCCATGGCCCATAACCTGGCCAGGTATGGCCCTTTTGCAGCCACCGAGAGACTGTTAATGGCCCTGGTTAGAGAGGGCGCTGACCGTCAGGATGCTCACGAGTGGATTCGCCAGGCCAGTATGGCTGCCTGGGAAGCCCTTGAAACCGGGGATGAGAATCCCCTGGTTGGTCTACTGGCCAACTTACCAGAAATCAATCAATTCTTTGACCCCGAAAAGGTGCGGGCATTGCTGTCGGTTGAGGGATATACGGGCACCGCGAGCCAGCGAGCCAGGGCTTTTGCCCAGAAATTAAGCCAGCATCTTAAGGGTGATGAATAGTTTTCATCTTTTGAATTAGGTTCAATCTTTTTTAAATCCCCGCTATTCTAGTTGCCATTTTCCAGAGGAATCTTCTTCTTACCATTTCCCAGAAAAATCCTCTTCTTTTGATTTATTATCAAAACCCCCTCCTGATTTCACACCGGAATCTCCTCCTTGCCATTTGACATCAGAACCCGATACCGGCATCATATTAGGAAATGGTCCTTGCTGTTCTAAATTAGAATCCCCTTCCGGCATCCCCTTCAGACCAGAACCCCTTTCCGGCATCACCTTGGAACCACCGCCCGATTTCTGACTGGAATCTCCCTGCCATTTCTCATCAAGATCTCCATGCGATCCCAGAATTCTGTTATAAAGTTTAGTCTGTACTGCAATATTTTTTTGGAATTCCCTCCAGGCGGAAGAGTCCCTTGTTATCCCTCTCGGTCTCTTGCCGCCGGATCTTATTAACAACGGCTTTATTTCCAATGGGCTGTTGAAGCTGTATTATCGGATGCATGACTTGAGGGCTTGTTTTTATGCCAGGTCTGGGATTAGCCTGGCCTTCCTTATCGGGCTTCTCAACTCGACTTTTCATTTTTTGACCTCCGGAGCAAAGGTAAGTAAATAATATACCATCGACCTAAAGATTCGACACCTATTCCATTATCTACAGACAGCTCTCAATCAGTAACAATTTCAATACAAACTAGCACTTAAGTTGTGGCAGCTTTTCTTTCACGCTGTCCCTGTCCAGCCCCATTTGTCCGATGCCCCACCAGCCCAATAGAGCGGTGCAGAATGGAAACTAACACGGACTCTCGGAAATACTGCGCCCAGCCAGCTTGGCCAAAAGCTCTACTCAGAGTGCATGTGATGTTGTACACTTCCCACCTAAAGTTCATAGAGGTCTTCTGGGAACGACCTCTTTACTCGTTCCAGCGAAATAGTTCGTCCGTGCCTGATATAAAATTGATTGATGGCCAGCTGCGATCCCAGATAGAAGCGGCCGCAGCTAAAGAATCTTCAACCGAGTCATTTGAACAACGAATCGCCACTGCCCTTTGCCGGGATGGACGATTTCAAGGGCCGATAAATGCTGGCGAATTGGCCATTATCCTCCGCAATGTTGTATATACTCTTTTTTCCAGACACAAGTTTGCCGGTTTAGATATTCATCCAGTTCACAATGTGCCAACAATGAAGGTTGGCATCAAGAATGGGCAAGCGACGATAAAATACCTGGTTCACCTGCACAAACCGGTAATTGCCTTCTTGAACTTCCGCTATACGTTGATTAATGACCCCGTGTCGGTGGACAGGAAAATTCGATTGAAACGTGGATCGTTCAAGTATGAGGAGCGAACACGCCGGTTGGACCTCAAGGCCAAGGCAGCGCTGGCGGCCGTCAACATAAAGGAACTGGCCATAAGGGAGCTTCAAGATGTTGCCCATGCAATCCTTAAAACACTGCCGGATCAATTAGAGAAACAGTCGGTCACGGGTGAACTCGAGCGGATTGAACTTTTCCTGGATGAGGACATATTGAATATCTACCTGGCAGGCGCCTTTGAACGTAAAGCTGTGGAAAAGGTTCCGGTACAAGGTGGCGCGCCATCAGCTGCGCCAAAAAAACCTTGAGGAGCTGCCCCCTGGATGCAGCCCAGAAATGCCTCGGGTTGCCAGGCCAACATACACTGGATAGTAATCCACTCTGTCGCTGGCTAGTTATCCAGGCTTTTACTGGTTCATGAACCAGTCGGCAACCCGGTTCCCCCAAATAATCGCCATTAAGCCCGCTACAGCTAGGAAAGGCCCATAAGGGAAATAAGAGCGGCGGTTGAGCCGGCCGCTAACAATAGCAATTAGCCCCCAGATTCCAGCCAATACTATTCCCAGCACCAAAGTGAATAATATCCGCTGCAGTCCCAGCATCGCTCCCATGGTCATCGATAGGGTTACATCGCCAAATCCCAGGGCTCCTGCCCCAAATAATTTGTTTCCAATCAGATAGGCTATGAAAAAAAATACAAAACCAGCGACAGCGCCCGTCAGGGCCAGGCTTGGATTATTATCGGTCAAAGGAATGCTGGCGACTAAAGCGAAGGCGGTGACAGGGATAGTCACGGCATGCAGTATCAGGCGGTGTTCCAGATCAATGACAATAATTAAGATCAGGATAGCGCTGTAAATGCTGTAAATAACCAGGTCGACGGCTGGCTGGATTAACCAGGGCAAGGCCGCAAAGATCACCCCTGTTCCTACTTCCAGATAAAGTTCTCTGCGCCTTGTTTGGTAGCCACATTGAGGACACATTCCGCCCTGGAACCGCCTGCTTAAGCCCAACCAGCTCGATGGGAGGTATCTGTAGCCGCATCTGGGACAGTGAGGTCTTTGAGGCCTGACCCGGGCAGGGAGATCATCTGCCAATACATTAAGGAGGGACCCAACCAGCAGGCCAATTACCGCAAAACCTATTGATATGGCCCAGGTCATAACGGGCGACCCTGCATCTCGATGATATCAGCGACGATATCGAACCTGCCGAAAACGGGAATCAGATAGATTCCCTGTATAACTGTTCCCATCTCTTCAATAATTTCCTGGGCAATAGCAACGCCCTCTGTTTGGGGATTCTTCGCCCCAACCATTCTTTTACGGAGTTGGACTGGTATGTTTATTCCTGGCGCCTCATTGTGAAGGAACTCAGCGTTGCCGCTATTATACAGGGGTTGTATGCCGGCTATAACTGGGATAATCGGTTCATTATAACTTTTCTGATAGCGCTTAATAAACTTCTTTGCGGCGGCAGGATTGAATACGGGTTGGGTCAGAGCGTATTTGGCCCCATTGACCACTTTCTTTCGTAATAAACGAAGTTCATGATCGACATTCGGTGGTTCCAGATTTAGGGCACAGCCAACTGTAAAACTCGTCGGTTGATCGATCCTTTGACCCGATTGATCAAGGCCAACGTTTAATTTTTGGGTGATAAGCCGAATCAAACCTGTTGGGACGATATCATAATTATCAGTCGCCTCTGGATAATCGCCGATTTGAGTCGGATCTCCCATCACAACCAGCAAATTGCGAACACCCAGGGAATGGGCCGCGAGAAGATCGCCTTGAATTCGAAGTAAATTGCGACCTCGAGTTGGAAAGTGGAGAACAGCTTCGAGATCAACCTCTTTTTGAACAAGATAGGCGGCAGCCCAGGCGCTCATTCTCATTCTAGCCAGAGGGCTGTCAGTGACATTTATAAATTCTGCGCCGGCTTCCTTCAACATCTTTGCCCCAGTGAGAAGCTTTTGAGCGGCTATCCCCTTCGGCGGTCCCATTTCAACCGTGACCACAAAGCGATTATTAGCCAGCGCTTTGTCAAATTCAGTCGGTCCATCTGCTGCCATCTGCCCCCTCTCAGGCGGCCGCTTAATCGAGATCCGAGGAATCGCTTCATCGTCTAAAATAGGCCGGTCAAGCGCCTGGCGCATTGCCGCAATATGTTCGGCCGTCGTGCCGCAGCAGCCACCAACCGCTCGAGCCCCCGCATTGATAAAGGCTTGGGTATATCTGGCGAAATAATCTGGCGTGGCTGGATAATATACCCGGCCGCCTTCCTCCTGCTGCGGCCAACCAGCATTTGGAACAGCAACCAGGGGGACATGCGGGGCCATCTCCCGGTAGGCGGCGATTAACCTGAGTACCTGCACTGGACCACTGCTGCAATTGACGCCGATGGCGTCTACATCAAGATCGGCTAGATAGGCTGCCACGGCCGATGGCGTGTCCCCAAGAATTGACCGGTCATCTCGGGTGAAGGTCATGTTGCTGATGATGGGAATATCTGGCGCTACCCTTCTTGCTGCCCTTACGGCCGCGGTCATCTCTTGTAAATCAGGTATTGTCTCCAGGATGATTATATCTACCCCATCCCCCCCATCTCCCAATCCTGGTGGGCTCGTGAGAGCTGAGATTTGCTCCTCGAAGGCAGCCCTGGCATCCTTTAGCTTAACCCGTCCCAGGGGAGCTATTCTCACGCCAAGCGGGCCCACCGCCCCGGCGAGTAATACGGGGCGATTTGAATCAGCTATGATCCGCCGGGCGAGTCTGACAGCGGCCTGATTAATAGAATGCACCTCAACTTCACATCCATGGCTGTCCAATTTGTAGCGGTTTGCGCCAAAGGTATTCGTCTCGATGATATCAGCGCCCACCTCGATATATTCCCTGTGAATGCTCCCGACCAATTGTGGGTCTTCAATGTTAAGCGCGTCGAAACAGCCGTCGATGGGAATTCCTCGACTATGTAGGACAGTGCCCATAGCGCCATCTAGTAGGAGTCGTTTTTTTCTTATTAGCTGGCCAAATTCCTCTCTATTCATGAATCATAAAAGAACTCCTGAATCAGGGGCGCGATTTTCTCATTCATGGGCACTAGGACACTGGCCCCTTTTTCAGTCCGGTAAGAGGAAAGGTATTCCCCATCGAGAACTGCTCGATAAATATTCTCATCCGGTATCTCGGCCGCTGCTCGGGCCAATTGAACGATTTCTTCCAGGCTCAGGTCCGTCTTGATTCCGTTCTTGAGCTGCTGGTAGATCAATGGCGACTTGGAGATCATTTCCCCCAATCCCAGGCTCAGCACTTTATCCCGGACAGCCATAATTATCTGCTGCTGGCGCTCAGCCCTATAGAAATCATTATCCTGGTGCCTTGTGCGAGCATATTTTAGGGCCATCTGGCCATCAAAATGTTGGGATCCAGCGGGAATAAACAGGGGATCGTAGCCATAATTCATATCCGGAAACTTAGGATCCGATATGCTAACAGGTAAGTAGACATCAATGCCGCCAATGGCATCAATTCCGGCCGTGACAGCCCCAAAATCAACCAACACATAGTGGTGGACCGGTACCCCAAGGTTGTATTCCACCGCCTGCATGGCTAGCTGGGCGCCTCCAGCGGGATTGTTGCCAGCCGCCCCATAAACAAAGGCAGTGTTAATTCGATCCCGCCCTATTCCTGGGATAACAGCGTAAAAATCCCTCGGGATTGATAGAATGTAGGCGGAATTTTCAACCGGGTCCATGGACATGAGCAGCATCGTATCAGTGCGCGAGACGAAAGATCCGCCTGGCCGGCGATCTATTCCCATGACCAGGATGTTTGTTCTTTCATATTGATCCTCCATCACAGTGGTGGCAATCATCGTTGGTGTGATTTCGCCCGAGGCGCCGGCTGGAACGGTAACCTCCCCGACTTGAGGTAATGGATCTAAATCTATTCCAATGACATCGGCCGCAGCATCAGCAAGCGGATTGAGCGGCCGGTTGAAATAAGCATCCACAGTCAAAAAGAAAAGGGCTGAAACAATGACCCCGGTAAATACAAATGTAATGGCCAAGATCAAGCTCAACCATGCCGGTAAGACCGACCTGTTGGAACTAAACAATTCTAACTCCTAACTAAATGTCAAAATAACAGGTTTCGATTATATCTCTCCGCAGACAGTTCGACAGGCCCATGTACCATTGGATCCCTGACGAACACCCATCTATAACTCTATAAATGGACAAGACTGCTTACGCTAGAACCTCAACCCTCATGTGAAACCATTCAATTGAGACCAATTGTGAGACATTAAAAAGAACAATTTGATAAAAATGAATTTTCGTGATTATAATCTAGTCACTCGAATGTTTTCCGATATTACAATCTGGTTCATTATAGCGCCTTCAAGAACCCTAATGTATTATTGGAATTGGCGTACAATAAGTGCAATCCTTTTCCTAAAAATGGTATGATTGTTACTAATGTCTATCGATAGATTTGGCCGAAACATCACCTATTTGCGAATATCCTTAACCGATAAGTGCAACCTGCGGTGTGTATACTGCATGCCGGAGCAGATGACTTTTCGGCCGAGACAGGAATTACTCCAGGATGATGAGATTTTCCGGCTGGTTTCAATCTTTGCCGATTTAGGATTTGATAAATTTCGGCTGACCGGCGGCGAACCAACAATACGACAAAATGTGGTAGGAATTGTCCAGCAAATCGCCAACACACCGGGCGTAGAAGAAGTGGCTATGACCACTAATGGTTTAATGCTTCATGAATTGGCCGGTCCCCTGGCTAAGGCAGGACTGAAAAGAATTAACATAAGCATTGACACGTTGGATCCGGCCAAATTCAAGACTATTACCCGTTGGGGTGACGTGCAAGATGTCTGGCAGGGAATCGCCGCTGCAGGTGAGGTTGGACTAACTGTAAAGTTAAATGCAGTTATTGTCCGCGATTATAACGACACACAAGACGTAGTCGATCTCGCCCAACTAACTTTGCACCAACCGTGGCAGGTCCGCTTTATTGAGATGATGCCATTCGGTGATGTCGCTGATTTCCAACAATCAGGTGTTGTATCTGAGGAAGAATTAAGGACGACTATATCGTCATCACTCGGACCCCTGTCATTAGTAGATAACGGCAGGCTTGATGGTGAGGCGAAGCTCTATAAACTGCAAGATGCCCCCGGTACAATTGGCTTTATCAGCACAGTGACCCAACCATTCTGTGCGATGTGTTCTCGAGCCCGGTTGACGGCCGATGGTCGGCTGCGTTTGTGTTTGCTTAGAGAAAAGGAAGTTAATCTCATAAACCCAATTAGGGATGGCGCCAACAACCGGGAGTTGAAAGAAATTATCGAGGGAGCCATCTGGTGGAAACCATGGGGACATGGGCTAGAGGAAGATATTATCCCTCTAAACCGGGTAATGTCCGAAATCGGCGGTTAACCACAGAAGAAACTGAGTATCGGCCGTTAACGAACAAAACTGGCACAATCAACTAAGCCGGTTTTTTGACGCCTCCCGCAGTCAATAGCTCAGCTAGTAACTCCTCCCCTCTCAGAATCGCGCTCTCCGAGTATGTCCTGATCTATCCCCCACGTTTTATCGATGATATACAGCGGTCTTGCCTTGACCTCATCATAAATTCGGCCCAAATACTCTCCGATGATGCCCAATGAGATTAGTTGAACGCCGCCCAAAAAGAGGACAACAACCAGGGTGGTAGCTTGGCCAGTTAATTCATCCTGGGAGCCAAAGAGACGTAGACCTATTACTGCAAGGATTCCAACCAGGCTTATGCCAGCCACGATAAATCCTATGATAGTGGCTAAGTGCAGGGGGAAATAAGAGAAGCTGGTTATCGCGTCAACGGCAAACGGCGCCATTTGGCGCACGCTGCTAAATTTGGATTCACCTGCGTAGCGTGGCTGTCGCTCGTAATAAATCCCAGCTTGTTTAAACCCAACCCAGGGCACCATCCCTCTTAGGAAACGGTTTCGCTCGGGCATCCGCATGATTATGTTGACAACGCGCCTATCCATCAAGCGAAAATCGCCGGTATCCAATGGGATTTCAACACTGGTAATACGGCGAATGAGCCGGTAAAATAGTTTTGCCGTTAACTTTTTGAACCTGGTCTCTCCCTCCCTTTCAGTCCGGATCCCATAAACAACATCGTTCCCCTCGCGCCATTTTGCGATCATCTCCGGAAATACTTCAGGTGGATCTTGCAGATCGGCATCGGCCAAGATAACCGCCTCTCCTTGACTGATTGCCAGGCCTGCAGTCACCGCCTCCTGGAACCCAAAATTACGTGAAAAGCTGATACCCTTTACCCGCTCATCCTTTTGATGTAATTCCCCTATGATCCGGGCTGATTGGTCTACACTGCCATCATCAACCAGGATCAATTCCCATGGCTCTTCCTGGCCATCCATCACGACCTGGATACGCTGGTAAAGTTCCCCTAATACATCTTGTTCATTGAAAATGGGTATGACAACTGAATACTTTGCTTCCATATCGCCTAATTAATTCCGATCGCTCGACAGGATTATACTTTAACTGAATTGATTATAAATACACGAAACCAGATCTTTTTCGACTCAGCCATATTAACAATCAAAATGTAAGCGCTAACTTTGGGTGACATTCATATTGCTGCAACCGGTGCATCAACCACTAGATATACACGGTTAATTTGGCTAACGCATCAATCATTAAGGGAAATCTCTGAGACCAGGCCCACATGGCTCGAGGGGTACAGTTTCGGGTCACGGATTGATGGACGATGACAGAAAAAATTAACCTGGACTACTTCCCCTACATTCGAAGATATAAATATATAATCGAGGCACCGGGAAGATTCATGCCTGCTGCTTAATAAGGCTGTAGGATAGGTGGCGATCGGATCGTAGCCCCTAACTTCCTCAAATGTAGATCGATATACCTGCTTCATTTGTTGAATGGCCAACTCCCCAGGTGTGTCGCTGAAATCGCCTGCTATTATATGTGCCGGTGTCATATCCCGGCCGTACAGCCATCCCTGGAGCTTCAATACTTGTTCCAGTCTCGTTTCCTTACTGTTCATATTTGTGTCCAGTTGGAGGGTTACAAAGTCCAAGGTTTCTCGGGTTGGAAGTTCTACATTTACTCTCAAAGCCAAATACCCGCCATCACCAAGGGCCAGGTGGTCGACGGATACCACAGGCAGCTTGCTGAGAACGGCCATCCCCTCGAAGTATCCCGAAATCAGCTGCCTCTTTCTTCGTTGGACGAGTTGGTAGAGTCCCTTGGACCGGCCAATGATTCGGCTGTTGACCTGGTTTCTTAGCCAGCGAGCTTGGCCAAGAGGTCGATAGATCTCCTGCAGACCAATAATATCGGGCTGTAAATCAACAATTTCGGAAACAATAAGCTCCCGTCTCTCAAACCAGCGGTCTTTTTTACCGTGAACATTTAATGTGGCAACTAACAATTCAGGCATTGCCCTAGGCTGGAGCTATAACCCGCCGTTCTTCAAGCCGAGTATCGCCCCTTTCCTCGGAATCTCGGTTTCTCCTGCTGTTAGTGCTGTTTGTAGCTTTTTCTCATCCTCCTGAATGATAAGGGTAAAGGGAACTGTACTCTTAACCAAGAAGCGCTCATTGTCGCCAATGAGGCTTAAAATTCCATCGCGACCCAAAGGGAAATTTCGTAGGCCATATGGTTCATCTGTATCAAGACGTCTGTCCCAGACTACCTGCCTTTTTGGCCAGTCAACTTGAATGCCAATAACATCTTCTATTAACATGGCAATAGCTGATAGACCTGTCCACCCCACAAAATTAGCCTTTGCCTTGGACCCAGGGGCGGCCGATTCGGGCTGGTAATACTCCCAGAATGTGTCAGTTCGCTCGAACACCTTGCATACTTGTGCCAGATGATTTATAGCAATCTCGTGAGCCAATTTATGCTGCCCTGAAACCCGCAGGCCTTTCAAGAGCATATAGTT
The DNA here is from genome assembly GCA_036985655.1 of Anaerolineae bacterium. Classification (GTDB taxonomy): domain Bacteria; phylum Chloroflexota; class Anaerolineae; order Promineifilales; family Promineifilaceae; genus UBA11865. The sequence goes on from BTQB01000008.1 coordinate 17,048, forward strand.
TGCCGGCGCCCATACCCCCCCACGCCAGAATTCCCCATCCTCTTTTACGTAGTCGTTATCATTGGCAGCCAGGGAGGGCGCCCGGTGAGGGCGCTTAAATGAGAAAGGATCCCGCAGGTGGAGCAAAAAAGGTTCGAGCCGGTCATTCATGACCATCTCTGGGTCCAGCAAGGACCAGTACGCCCCTATGCTCTTTACGCCGCTGAAGTGACCCTTTGGATCGACATCCTGATAAAAGCCCATATCCTCATTCCAAAGGTGCTCATTCGCTGCTTGTACCAGTTCATTGTGTTCTTCCCGCAATTTCTCGGCTGCCCGGTTTTCCCCCAGAGCAACAGCCATCTGGGCCAGGTTCCTCGTGTTCAGGCTGGCTTGCATGGTAGCGTCAACCCAGCTCCAGTGGCGATGATGATGCAAACCCCCAGGTACTCTATTCTGATTGAACATCCCGCTGCTTAAGCTTGTCGCCCAGTACAGACCATTCGGCCATGAACGATTTGCTCGAATCCAATTATGATGTGCTACTAGAGGCCAGAAGACATCAGGAAACCGAGAATCATCCCCTGTCAGACGATAATACCGCCATTCCACCCAGGTAGTGATATTTGGACCGCTGCTGTTTGGATCAAATGGATGGTAACAGTCCAAACCATTTTCACTATTGATCTCCCTGCAAATAAAACCATCTCCATGCTGCTTGACATAAAAGTTATCAAGTGCTCCCATAAAATCAAACGCCCGGCGGCCGTATAAACCAAATTGAGTGCATAGGGCTGCATCCCATAATTGAAGGTAATTGCTGCCAATGGCGTTTAGATAATTGGAGATAAATCCACTAGCTGTGGATGGCCGGCGCAGGTTTGACCAGGCCATTCCCCACGCCCTCCAATACATTTCCTCCCATTCGGGCATGAAGGGGAGGCATGGCGCAGGCATCAGCAATAGGGCATCGGACAGGCTGCGTATATTCTTAACCCGGTAGCTTTGGGCTAGAAAGGGATTCTTTAATGCAAAGGGATCTACTGGTCTTGGCCGTGTCGGCTGGTCCATTGTCGCTTGTTAGCTCAGGGGAAAATAAAAATTTCGTGTTATCCAGCTAAGTTTGCGGGCGTCGAGTATATTAAGGAAATTAGCTCTGCTCATGTTATTGGGTTGGGGTGATCCATAGTTCAGCAATGCCAATAAGGCGGACCCTCTCTTCATTCGCGCTTGCGACCCTCATCTCGAAGCTGGCAGCCACGTTTCCGCGCAATCGCCCACTCCAAAATAAACTATCACCGATTGCTCGATATGGAAAGCCTGCTACACCGCTAAACTTTGCGCCATCAACTGTCATTCCTTCAAAAACAAAGGGCGTTCCGGGAACCTGGCCGCCTAATATAACCTTTTGATCGATTTTAACATTACTAAAATGTAATTCCGCTGTTGAATCAGCGCCAGGATTCTCTAATTGTACAGGAACAGGATTGAAAATACTTAACTCCACCGAACCGATAGCTAACATGTCGCTGCTGCTAAAAGTGGGTGAAATTCGTAGATTGTACCTGGAGGCAACGCCAGGTGCGATGACACCTCGCCACTGAAACGAATCACCCACTCGCTTCAAGGCCTCTTGGCCGTCTATGGTGACCTTGTAAGCTGGCCCTTCCCGTCCTAAGTAGCGCATCTGGGTAGCTTGAATCGTTTCTCCGGGCGACAACGTTGTGCTGAATAGAGGGATATCAAAGGTGACGATATCATCAGGAGATGGGGTTGGTGTTGAATCATCGTCCCGTCCAATAAGCGGGAGTGAGCAAGAGGTAGACACGAACAAGAGAACAATAAAAAGGAGCGAGCCACGAAGGCTTTTAATATTGTAAACTTGCATAATTCCTAAAGCTATCAATTTCTAAATGTCAGCGGTGCCTAATTGTAGTTGTCATTAAGGGATCTGCCCTACTCTCTGTCGCATTCTACCACGTTTAGCTTTTAGGCTGGATATTATAGGTTCGAAAGATCCACTACATATTCGACAAGATTCACCTATACAAGCTCCCAGATCTATCCTTTCGACCCATCATTTACTTGACATATTAGAACACATGTGCTAATCTTGCGTTTAGAACAGTTGTTCTATCTCGGTTTTGTTTCACTGGCTGAAGCGGCCGTTCCCGTCTAGTGAAACGAAGCTGGTTTAACACTATCGAAAGTTTAGGAGGATCATATCATGAGGAACGTTGCCTACTTGAACCATACCAACAACCCCTTTAGCGAATCTGGCCAGACCTTGGCTGTTAGAACTCGCCAACCAAGGAAAATAATCATTGGGCTCATGCTGGTACTCGCCCTGTTTGCCTTCGAGATGTTCAATTTCGATACAACCAGGTATGCCCTGGAGAGTTTCCTCGGCGAGGTTCGCTTTGCTGGCCTTGGCTGGGCGGTGATATTAGCTGTCGCCTTCTGCGCAATCGATTTTGCCGGATTGGCCCGATTATTCACTTCCGAGGGCGGTGCGGATGAACCCAAGGAAATTTACTATTTGACCGGCGCCTGGCTGCTGGGAGCAACAATGAATGCGGTAATGACCTGGTGGGCTGTATCCCTTACTCTTCTAAATCACGATTTAGGTAATGAGGTGCTAAGCAGGGAGCAGCTGCTAACGATTGTCCCTATGTTCGTTGCCGCCTTAGTGTGGTTGACCAGGATATTGTTCATCGGCGCCTTGACTGTCGCCGGCGAAAGGATGCTTCATCCAGCATCAACAGCTTCATCCGATCAATCGATCCCGAAAAGCAACCTGCGGCCGGTTCGATTACGGGCCAATGGACCGGCTAATCGATCCCGGGGTCGGGCGAAGGAAAGTTTGGAGGCCATCGACCTATCCCAACCCCCTGCCCAGGCAAACAATCATGTTAACAGCCGGGTTCACCACTCTATCGCCAGTTAATATTTTTTCTTACGAGCCGGCAAAAATATCAATGAACCAAAATTGACTAAAATGCCTGCTTCGATGCTTTATGTCAAACACTCAAGAGGATTTCATCATGACCTTCGATCGTAGAGAAAACTCAGAACCAGCTAATGGCTACGGGACTAAGAGGCCAGTCAGCATCTACGCCGGTTATGGCCACCGGAGGATGGTAACCGTTCTACTGCTTTCTTTAATAATGGGCTTCCTCTTCGTGATCGCCAGGCCGAGAATAGATCTAAAAACATCAGAGGTTGAGGCAGCTGGTGAATCGGCGGTTGGAGAACCAGCGGTTGGTGATCCGGTTACTGTTGAGCTGGTTCGGGTCGAAACTGCCCTGGAATCACCAGAATCTCTCTTGGCGCCCTTCTTTACAGATGAAGTGATGTATTGGGCTCCCGAGATAATGAAATGGTCGGCCGCTTATGGGGTTGATCCTAACATTATCGCCATCATCATGCAGGTTGAATCCTGTGGCGATCCGCGGGCCTTATCTTCTGCTGGCGCTATGGGTTTATTTCAGGTTATGCCCTTTCACTTTTCGGCCGGGGAAGATGGTTTTGATCCAGAGACAAATAGCCGGCGGGGTCTAAATTACTTCCTCGGCCGCATGGAACAGACCGGCGGTGATGTAGGTTTGTCTTTTGCTGGCTACAACGGTGGTCATGTTGCCGCTGGCACTACCTGGGAGTACTGGGCGGCCGAGACCCAACGCTACTACGTTTGGACAACCGGGATATTTCAGGATGTAAATTCGAAACAAGCTGAAAGTGAAACCCTTGAACGTTGGCTCCAGGCCGGCGGGGCAAGCCTCTGCCAGCAGGCCGCAGCAAGGTTAGGGTTAGGATGATCCACAGAACTAACGATTCGTTTAACTTCTAAAAAACGAGCCCGCGTCTAAGACGCGGGTTTTTGTTTGACGTTCTATGAAACATCGGGCTATACTGAAAAAGAAGCAGCGCTTCTATTATTAGCGAGTAACCTGGAACCACTTTCTCTTAGATAAATGGAGGATAGGCGTGACAATTTCCTTAACATGGCATGGCCATGCGACTCTTTCGATAAATTCCAGTGGAACTAAAATCTTGGTTGATCCATTTTTTACTGATAATCCGGTAGCTAAGACGAAGGCATCAGATGTTGGCGCCGACTATATTCTGATCTCTCACGGTCATGGCGACCACACAGCTGATGCGTTGGATATCGCCACTCGAACTGGAGCGATGATCATATCTAACTTCGAGATCTGTAATTGGTATAACAGCCAGGGGTATGAAAATGTTCACGCCCAGCACATTGGTGGCGGCTACCTACACCCTTTTGGGCATGTCAAATTAACCGTGGCTTTTCATGGGTCCGGCCTGCCTGATGGTAGTTATGGTGGTATGCCGGCCGGTTTTCTTCTAACCATCGAAAACAAGAAGATATATATCGCCGCAGACACCGCCCTTTTTTCAGACATGAACCTCATCGGTCAAGGTGGCTTAGACCTGGCTGTCTTGCCCATCGGCGATAATTTCACCATGGGTCCTGATGATGCCCTGCAGGCGGTTAAATTCCTAGATCCCCAGGTTGTGATACCCTACCATTACAATACGTGGGAACCGATTGCCCAGGATCAGCATGCTTGGGCAGAAAGGGTAAGGAGTGAGTGCGCGTGCCGGGTTGTCATCCTGGAGGTTGATGGAACCTATTCACTTTAGCTCCTTGCTGGCCGAACGATTAAGATTCGAATTAGCTGGAATAGGTTTGGACAATCCCTTGAAGTAGCGATTTCCTCAGTTTCCAGAGATCGTTTCGCTCCCAGGACCGATAATAACTTCCGGCGAAAAAGCGCTGATCCTGCCATTACCATCGATAGCAGCGATGCTTACTGCATAGGTCGCCCCACTATCCAAGCCAGTTAAGGCAACGTTGCCGGCATCCGCGGCCGATACATAGCGGAGAGGTGGCAGCTCATCAGAACCTAGAGGTCTGAAGGACATAGCGTAGCCTGCGGCCAATTGATCGGGCAGCCAGCTGATTATAAATGCCCCTGGCTCAGCCATCGGCGCTATTGTGGGTATTATCGGTGGAGGGGGTGCACCGGCCAGGTTGGCGATGACCGCCAGGTTGAGCTGTACTACCTGTCGCAGATAATCGAAATCTATTTGATCGGTGGTGTCTAGAGCCGAATGCTGTCGATCTTGGTCTTCCTCTGATTCGGTAAGGCGAACGCTCGCAACACCCGCATTGATAAATTCACGATGGTCGCTGTATCGTTCTACCCGATCCAGGGCGTCGATCATATCGACCCGAAAGGTAGGCAAATATAGGCCGCCGACAAAATCGATATAACGCCCTAATTGGCGGGAAGGGGTTGTGTCTGGTCCTGGGGAGAAAAGCCGGATCGCTTGAGGAATTCCCACTCTACCTCCGACGATGTCATTGTCAATTGCCGCGTCGAATACCCGGCCTTCTAACATCTTTTCCTGTACAAAGTGCCGGCTGCCATAGGTGCCCTGCTCCTCGGCCGCAAAAGCCGCAAATATTATCGTCTGGTTCCACGGGCGCGAGCTCAGCAAGCGGGCAAGCTCCAGCAGCAAGGCAACCCCGGAGCCATTATCATCCGCACCAGGCGCCCGGCTGCTCCCATCATTTGGATCAGGAGGTCTCGAATCGTAATGAGCCATTAACACAATGGCTCCAGGGTGATTACCGATGCCCGGCAAGGTTGCTATGATGTTCCTTTGATTGGTCGTTAATCCGTTAATCGTTGCCGGAAAATCATCATATTCAACTTGAAGGGCGCCCCCATTTACCCGCAGAAATTCATCATAGATCCAGCGGCGAGCAGCCCCGACTCCGAAATCATCTCTTTGCGTTTCACTAAAGGAGTTTCTGGTACCGAACCCTTCCAGTGTTTGAACGTAAGCAGTTAGCTGTTGGGTTGAAACTGCGTTTTTGAGGGCTTCGATATCTGGATCAACCGCCGGCGTTATAGAACTCACGGGGTTTCTGACCAGAGGAAGCTCTGAAAAATTAACAGCAGCTATTGTGGGTGGCGGCGTTGGAATAACTGGCCCATCTGGTGGATCAATCAAAGAACATCCAGCTGTGACAAAGATGGCCAGCGCCATTAGCAATGCAAGACGAATTCGATTGATGGTACTACCTCAAGGTGAAAAGCAAGTTAAATTTAGCCGAACAACGAAAGTTAGTAAGGATATTGTAAAATCAGCTCGATATCTCCAGTTTTATGTAAAGATTACAATTACTTTACTCCTCTTCGTGTTCGGTTTCAGAACCCATTTCCATAAAAGGACCAAACATCTCAATCGGCACCGGGAATATGACTGTGGTATTGTTCTCCACACCGATATCCAGCAGGGTCTGAAGATATCGCAAAGTTATCGCGGCCGGCCGTTGTTGGAGGAGGTGGGCGGCCTCAGCTAGTTGTTTAGATGACTGTAGCTCGCCCTGAGCCCGAATAATCCGTGACCGCCGTTCGCGTTCGGCCTCCGCCTGTCGGGCCATCGAACGGATCATAGTCTGGTTCAATTCAACATCTTTAATCTCGACAATGCTAACTTTTATCCCCCAGGGTTCAGTAGTTTCGTCAATAATACGCTGAAGCCTCTCATTTATTCGTTCTCGTTCCTGGAGCAGCTGATCGATCTCTGACTGGCCGATCGCATTGCGCAGGCTTGTTTGGGCAATTTGCCAGGTAGCCCGCTGGTAATCCTCTATTTGAACGACAGCGGCCACCGGGTCTACAACCCGAAAATAGACAACTGCATTAACCGTCACTGTAACATTGTCTGCGGTAATGGCGTCCTGGGAGGGCACATCCAGGGTTATGGTTCGAAGATCAATGATGATCATGCGATCAATGAAAGGAATGATAAAGAATAAGCCAGGACCCTTTGCCCCTTGAATTCGGCCGAGACGAAAAATTACACCTCTTTCATATTCCTTCACTATTTTGACGGCGGCGATCAATATAATGATAAGACCTATTAACAACACACAAAATATTGGAAGAATGGACCCAAACACGGTATCAAACATTCCCTCTTATCTCCTTTCGTTCGTACTCAATCCAAAAGCGACACTATTAATGCCATTATATAACGATTCAGACCCCTGGACATATGCTCTCAATAATCGCCAATTCATAGCAGAGCTTGCCTTATCCCGGAACCTGAATAATGATTTAGTCGATTTTTCCTGTTAGCGGGTTGAGAGTGCCTATGGCTTTTTTGGATATTCGGTTTAGATAGATTTCGGGAGTAGAAGCTCTCTAATTTGGCTAATGTGTTCCGGACCCGTCCGGCAGCAGCCACCTATTAATTGAGCGCCTTTAGAGCGCCAGCTCTTGCTTGCTTGTGCAAAGTTATCAGGTGCCGCCTGGCCCAGCCACTCCCTGGTATCAGGCTCAAAATGCTCCCCAGAGTTAGGGTAGACAATAATCGGTTTGCTGGAATTTGCCTTTATCTCGTCGATCAGTCCCAGAATAAAACGGGGAGCAGTGCAGTTAATTCCAACTGCGGCAACCTGGTTAAGACCAACTATCTCCTGGATACACCTGGCAATTGGGGTGCCATCGTTAATCCTCCTATTGTCCTGACAGCTGAAACAAATCCAGGCATACCGGTCAGGAGTCTCCGTAATTAGCCGGACCAGGGCCTTTGTTTCTGGATAAGATGGTATCGTTTCACAAGCTAATATGTCCGCCCTTGTCCTGGATAAAATTTGCCAGCGCCTCTTGTGAAAATCATATAGGCCATCTTCATCCAGATCATAATCGCCTGTATATTCCGAACCATCAGCCAGGGCTGCCCCGTAAGGTCCGATGCTGGCGGCGACCAGGGGGCGAATTCGACCCTGGCGATTTGACTGGTAAGACCAAAAATCATCCCTGGCATCCAGGGCAATTTGCACAGCCTTGCACAGCAGCTCCTCTGCACCCTCTTCATCCACTCCTTTCCCCATGAATCCCTCGATGGTAGCCTGGTAGCTGGCGCTGATAATACAGTCGGCGCCAGCCAGCAGGTAATCCCGATGGACCTGATATATGGCATCTGGATCATCTATCAAGAGGTGGGCCGACCACAGCTCATCATTGAGATCATACCCTCGCCGCTCCAGCTCAGTGGCTAATCCACCATCGATTACGAGCAATCCACTCCGATCGAGAAAGTCAGTAATGGGGTTGTCTCTGCTCATGTCATTGAATCGCGAGATACCACCACCAAGGTAATATCATCAAACTGGGGGGCGTCTCCGACGAAGTCATGGATGGAATTGACGACTGCTTCTTGAATATCAGTGGCAGCGTGGCCCAAGTTAGCCAACCCGACAGCGATCAGACGTTCGTCATCGTACAGCTCTTCATCCCCATTTTGAGCCTCAGTTACACCGTCGGTGTACATGAGCAGAAGATCGCCTACATCTATATGGGTTTGAGCTTTTTCCCACTTCATGTCTTCAAACATACCTAGAGGAATTCCTGTTCGCCCAAGAGCCTCTACCTCTTGTCCGTTGCTACCTCGGATTAGATAGGGCGGATTATGTCCGGCGTTGACATAGGTTAATATTCCACTGCTGCAATCCAGAACGCCGTAGAAAGCGGTCACAAACTGTTCAGTCTGCGTGTCGGCCATGATCCGTTCATTGGCTAATGTGAAGGCGACCTCGGGCTGGCTTGGATGCTCCATGGCATATGTTCGAATTAAGGTTCGGCTTAAAGCCATATACAGCGCTGCCCCTGTCCCCTTATCAGATACATCAGCAACCAGAATGCCCAGGTGATTGTTCTCTAAGGGCACGAAATCATAGAAATCGCCGGATGTTTGTCTTGCTGGCTCTAATACAGCCGCCAGCTGCCAGCCATCCACATTGGGGATAGTTTTTGGCAGAAAGCTGTTCTGAATATGGCCAGCAAATTCCAGCTCCTGCTCAATTTTATTCAAGGCCGCGGTCTCCGCGTGAATCTCAAGCCTGTAAATGGCCGATGAAACCTGGCTGGCAAGAAATTGGACCGAATCCAGGGCGTCCGAGATTTTTCCCACCTCGTAATTTCGAAGCAGGTAAATGCCGCCGATACAGGTTGGTTCATCGCCGCCATCTCCCAGTTTAACCGCTTGTATCTTGGCGCCAACAGCGTCCCCATAAGGGGCTTTATGGCCAGGAAGTGTAACCTGGTGGATCGTAATATATGTCTCGTTTACGCCGCACAGCTGTTGCCAGATATCATCAGCAACCGGCCTATGTCGTGGGGGATAAGTCAGTCTAAATGGCTGCCAAACATGTTCGTTCTCTAACTCAAATAGTTTGATCTCAAGATGATCCTCGGGAAACAGCTTGCTTATATGAGTATCCAACAGCCCTCTTAATAAGCTGGGTTCCGCGGGCGCTTTCAAGATTTCATCTCCAAGTTTCCCTAGATTTTCAAATTCCCGAGCTCGTCGACGGGTTCGATCCCTCGCTTCACTCATATTATGGGCCATTACATTTACCAAGAAGATACCTGCTATGAATACGATCAGGGCGGCCGTCCGCCCGCTTATAAAGATGAGAACAGCCAGCAATGAGAATGGCGTCATAACCAGTGTCAATACGACGGCCCCAGCGAAGAAGCGGCTTAGATAGCCAATTGAGGACGACTTATTAACAAGGCTTCTAACTGCTACAGCGGTCGGCAGCAGCAAAAAACCTGGGATTACTGCGCTGATTATCGTGGCGATAATGACTGGCCCCCAGGCGGCAACGGAGACATCTTCGAGTGGAAAAGTTCCACCCAGACCAGCGAATATTGCCAGAGCAACCAGCATGGCAAAAACCCGGCTGCTCATGACTTGAACAAACAGTGATAATGGCGGCCAAAGTGGGTTGGCATCATGGCGGCTGTATTTCCATCCCCGCCATACGGCTGCGATTCCGG
>BTQB01000009.1:0-24043 GCA_036985655.1 Anaerolineae bacterium
GAGGTTTGCTTCTACTCGGGTGCCTCAATTTTCTTAATGCTTTGGCTTCAATTTGGCGGATCCGTTCCCGAGTGACCCCAAATTCACGACCCACTTCTTCCAAAGTGTGATCCTTTCCATCCTTTAAGCCAAAACGCATCTCTAGCACCTGGCGCTCACGATCGCTCAAGAACTTAAGAACGTTTCTAACCTGTTCTCGGAGTAGCTGTCTTGATGCGATATCAACTGGCTCATCAACGGATTCATCGGGGATGAAGTCCCCAAGCTGGGTGGACTGCTCATTGCCTACCGGAAGTTCTAAAGGCAGTGGTTCCTGGGAAATGCGAAGGATATTTCGAATCTTTGCCGTCGCCTGGCTCCACTTGCGATAGAGAATTGGATCGATTGGGTCTCCATTCCGAAGTGCGTTCTTCACTTGTTCCGTCTCCTCAGGCGACAGGTAGTCCATCTCAAGAGCCAGCTCCTCAGCTGTGGGTTCTCTGGTCAACTCTTGAACCATCTCTCTTTGTGTCCTGACGATCCTGTTGATTGTTTCAACCATGTGGACCGGAATTCGGATAGTCCTCGCCTGATCGGCAATAGCTCGGCTGACGGCCTGGCGTATCCACCAGGTGGCGTAGGTACTAAATTTATAACCTTTTGTGTGGTCAAATTTTTCAACAGCCCGCAATAGGCCAACATTGCCTTCCTGGACCAGGTCCAGAAACTGAATACCCCGGCCCATATATCGCTTTGCTACGCTCACTACTAAACGTAAATTTGCCCTAGTAAGGTTGGTTTTAGATTCCTCAGCCAGGTGATAAATCATAAATTCATTATATTTTAAGGCGATTTCATCCGCTTGAAGCCAACTATTAAATAAATTAATGGACGGGAGCTCTTGGTGCTCTATGTAGAATTCACAGATTTGATTGGATAAGTCGGTGGGCATTAAGTAAACCGAGGTGAATATGGCAAACACAGATTTAGCCAGATCACTCCATTCCTCGGCTTGACCCCAATCCCCTTCATTCAAATAGTGGCGTAAATAGGAAGGCGAACTTGATTGCCAGCTTTGTCTAAGGCCTTGGGCTTCTCGGATAACAAGAGACAAATCTGGGAGAGAAACGTTTATAACCTCGGATGCCTGAGTAGCTCGCTGCCAACTATCCAATAACGACTGGTAGCTTGCTGTCATGGTTCGTGCATGTATATTATTTCTTCCGTTCGCCTCCATTAAAGCTGTTGTCAGACTTTCTAATACGCTGGCAGCAGCCAGCTGGCTGGCCAACCAAATCTCCTGTTCAGCTGTAAGCAGAGGAACCTGCCCAATTTCTTTTAGGTAGGTATGAACAGGGTCATCCTCGGTAACGCTCACATAGGCGTTTTCTTGTTCTGTCTCATCCTCTATTACAAGATCAGTTTCAAGTAGGCTGGAGGCATCCCCAAGATCCTCAACAACTTCACCGGATTCGGAGATGATCTGAATTCCCAATCGCTGAAGCTGCTCATAAAGTTTGTCAGCTTGCTCCTCATCAGTTGAAGCAAGGATCGCTTGGACCTCCGATTCCTCGATTTTTCGGTTCCGGCGGGCCTTCTTAACCAGGGCTTCAATGTCTATTTGCTCTTCGTCATTACCTTCACCGGCAAGACTATCGAGTTCCTCGTATGGATCATCACTTATCATAAATTAAGAAACCTTGGTCCTTACTCACTGCCAATATATGGCCGCCGCTGGTCAAATGCTTCAGCATTTCTTCGGCCAACGGCCGAAATGGCGGCCCGGGCCCTATTGATCGCAAAAAAATGTTTCATCAATTCGTGTAACTGTTTTCCGTATAAGGTCATCAACTCCGCTCTATCCTCGGTTTCAGCCTCTCGAAATAAGGCTTCTACCTCATTGATGAGCCCACGTACCTTTTGCAATCGCCAGTCTAGTATAGACAGCACCAATCTTTCAGTAAATCGGTCAATTCCAGAATCTAATTGTTCAGGAAGTTCCAGCAAGAAACCGGCGCGCTGGCGGAGCACCTCGTCTTCCAGACTATCCCACAGATCGTTGACAGTGACAACAGACCATCTGCTGGAGTGGGAACGAAGGAAGTTCCAGAGCGCCCGGTCATCAGACCGGGTAAAATCTTCCGCTGCAACTGGCGCCTGCTCACATTCCAGCAGCTTTCGGTTAACTTTATCGATTATAAGAGGTCTCTTCCAACAATAACCTAGGAAATTGCTCTCTCTTACATCTGTCGCGAAAACCTGTCCTGTAATAGCTGCGGCAAACCCAACAGCCTGGGGATCTCTCGGTGATTGATCACTCGTCGTTTCATCGATGCCATATGAAGCAGATGGTGATCGTGGACGGGTGCGGGTTACCGGCATGGTATGAAGCGCCCTCAGATCAATTCCAAGACGACGGGCCAATAGCTGCAAATAATGTTCGCGTTCTGGTGGATCAGCCACATCGTTAATGAGTGGCATGACCTGCTTCACCGCTTCCGTCTTCGCCTTAGGATCTGTTTTATCGAGATCGCCGGTGACAATATCAATAACGTAGGTAACGACAGGTTTCGCGCTGTCGATCAAGCCTGGCCATTGTTTGGGGTATTGGCGGATGATGTTATCCGGATCTTTTCCTTCAGGTAGGGTAACAACCCGGATGTCAGCTCTCAGATGGCTCTCGTGCTTGACCAAACCCCTGGCGTCGAAGCGAACCTCGGACTCTCTATCGAGCGCGTCCCTGGCGACGTCCAGGCTGCGCAAAGTGGCTTTGGTTCCAGCGGCATCAGCATCTAGAGCGATAATAAATCGTTTGCTGAATCGCTTGGCAAGTCTAAGCTGCTGTACCGTTAGGGAGGTTCCCATCTGGGCTACAACATTACGATAGCCTGCCTGCCATGCCTGCATTACATCCATATAGCCTTCAACGATGACTATTTGCTTGGCTTCTCTGATGGTGCGCTTATTCAGATCAAGTCCAAACAAGCTCCTTCCCTTATCAAAAACTGTTGTTTGGGGGGAATTTAAATACTTAGGCAATCCTTCTGGATCCAAGGTACGGGCGCCAAAACCAATAACACGGCCGCCAAGATCGCGAATGGGTATCATGAGCCGGTTTCGAAAACGATCGTACCGTGTTTCCTTCTCCTCGTTGATAGTTAGCAAGCCGGTGTTCACCAAGTCATCTTCACTATAGCCTTGCATGGTAAAGTGGCTTCTCATTGCATCCCACGAATTTAAGGCATAGCCCAACGAAAAGGCTTTGACGGTATCCTCTTCCAATCCCCGTTCTTGTATATATTTCCTGGCATGTTCGGCTTGTGGTGCATAGAGCAGCAGTTGGTTGTAATAGTCGGCCGCGGCTGACAACAAATCCTTTAACCGTTCATCAGCCTCCTGGTGGATTAAATCAGATGGACTTGGCTGGATAAGGGCTACCCCGGCCTTCTCGGCCAAATGCGCCAGGGCTTCCCTAAAATCCCATCCCTCCTTCTTCATAACAAAGGAAAATACATCCCCGCCCTCAGCGCAGGCCCCAAAGCATCTCCAACTTTGGGTCCCCGGAAATACCGCAAAGGCGGGCGTTCGGCTGTTGGGATGGAAGGGACAATAACCGCTGTAAGAACTTCCAGCTTTACGCAGAGGCATATAGCTTGAAATAACGTCAACGATGTCCAGCCGCTCTTTTATTTCTTCAGTGACGTTCATTAGCTACCAACTTATCGAACCGAATCGTGGTTTTATCCGCCAATCAGTCGAATCTAATTGGTCCTATTCCCCTATCTACTGGCTCTGCTTTGGACCTAAGAAAAGGGTTCGTCTGAGACAGCGATTATATCTTCTTTGAAACAAATGGTCTATGCCGATTCTGATAGGCAAACCTTCCTGATTGTCCAGGTAAGGTGATTCCCATAGAGGAGAATTGACCTCTGAGCAATTAGCTGCCTTTAATAGTCAATCTTCTTGGGTGAAAAGGGGGGGATCTGCCCCGGAGAAGAGTGTTAGCTAAAATCCTTCGAGCTCAGAAAGATCAACTATACCATCTGCAAGGCTCGCGACCATCTGGAGTAAGGCGAATCGATTTTCCCTTACATCGAGATTCTCATCCATTACCAAAACATTATCAAAGAAATCAGTAATAAATGGTTCCAGGTCCTTTAGCGCACCGACCAGGCCAACTATGGTGCCATTTTTTCTTTCTAAGGATTTGACCGTGGCCTCATATAGCTTTTTTTCCTGGGGTAGGACCGTTTTATCGCTCCGGAACGAATAATGTGGTTGGTCACGGGTTATGCGGACGCAGCGCGAATAGCTGTCTAGCAGTAAGGTCCATCCATCCGATTTTACTACGTCGTTCAACTCCCCGGCCGCGATTTTTGCCTTATACGGATTGTGACCTTGAACATTAACAATGGCCCGAATAACAGATTTTCGAACCCCATTTTCTTGTAGATAGGTGCTCAATCGACCATTAATAAAGGCCAGTACCTGGTCAATATGCGAATCTTCAACGGGCACGGGCTGTATAGATTTAGCAGCCATCAGAGCCTTTCTCAGGTCGAAGGATACCTTGTTTCCCACCAGATTCGCGATAATCTGAATTGCAGCCCGCCTTAGTCCAAATGGATCGTTCGATCCTTTTGGCGCCAAACCGGCCGCGAACAACCCGAGGGCGCTGTCAAGTCGGTCAGCCAGGGCCAGCGCCAATCCGGGACGAGTATGACTCACCGCCTCATACTGTTCTTCGATGGCCTCAGCTACAGCCTCCTCTTCACCACTTTGCCTTGCGTACAGCCCGCCCATGATCCCCTGCAGGGAAGTCATTTCTACAACCATGTGAGAAGCCAGGTCCGCCTTGGACAGGGTTGCAGCCCTGAGGGTGATCTCTTTTTCTTGATCATCCATACCAAGTTGATCGCCAATAATTGGCGCGAGTTTTTCCAATCGTCGAACTTTCTCGAGCATTGAACCAAGTTCTGTCTGGAAAGTCATGGTATCCAGGCGTGGAATTAGATCTTCTAACTTGTGATCACTATCCTTCTTATAAAAGAATTCAGCATCAGCAAATCTGGCCTGAATGACGTGCTCGTTTCCGCTTCGGACAACCGTTAAAAATTCGCTCCCGCCATTTCGGACTGTAATAAAGAAGGGTAAGAGCTGTTCCCGGGTCTGGTCGTAGACTGGAAAATAGCGCTGGTGTTTTTTCATAACTGCTGCTAACACCGGCGCCGGCAGCTCGAGAAAGCGCTCATCGAAGCGCCCCCTGAGAAGAGTAGGTTGCTCGATTAGATTAACAACCTCAGCCATCAGGGCTGGATCGTCTTGTATTTTTCCTCCGACTTCTTCCGCCAGGCTGCTGGCTACGGTCTCGATAACAGCTTGACGTTCCTCGGCAGATAGTAAGATTCCGTGTTTGGTAATTTTATTTAAGTAATCAGCCAGGTTCTCGACTTCAAAAAGGGGCGATCCACTTCCCCTCGGTCCCCGGCTTGCCCGGCCGCTGGCGACGCCAGCGTAGGTAAATGGGATGACATCCTCTCCATAGAGGGCCAGAATCCAACGAATGGGGCGGCTAAAGTTTATGTTGCTGGCATTCCAACGCATGCTGATATCAAACTTTAGATCTGCTATTATTGAGGGTAAGACACGCGCTAATACCCCATTGGTAGCTTCTCCCTCCTCCTTGACAAGGGCGGCCGCGTACCGTCGTTCACCTTCAGACACGATCTTTAAATCCACCGGATCAACGCCCCGGCTGCGGGCAAACCCAATGGCTGCCTTTGTGGGGTTGCCGTCCGTATCAAAGGCCCGGTCAGCAGGTGGACCTTTTACTTCCTTTTCCAGATCGTGCTGCTTGGAAGCAAGTGATTGGACAATGACCACGATCCGCCGCGGTGTTCCTTTGATCTCTACTCTTTCATATTCTAAACGGTGTTCCTCAAGAAGTTGGCCGATCGCCCCACGCAGCTGCCGGATCGCGCTTGCCAGGTCGCCAGCCGGCAGTTCCTCGCATCCAATCTCTAATACAAAGGACTGTGCCTTCTCATAGCTCGTGGCTTCCGGCGCCTCCACAATTAAGGATGAATCAGAGGTTTGCCAATCAGCGACATCCATAAACGGGTATTCCAACCGGCTTCTTTGTTCAAGATACTGCTTTGAAATCTTTCGAGCCACACGTCTCATCCGGCGAAAATATTGAGCACGCTCAGCAATCCCAATGGCGCCTCTGGTATCCATGACATTAAACAAGAAGGAGCACTTGAGGTTAAAATCATGGGCTGGAGCTACTAAATCTGCCTCTAGACATCGGAGCGCTTCATTTTCATAGATGTTATAAACCTGCTTAAGCGCATCCACATCAGCCTGATCGAAATAATAGCGGCAATGTTCTATCTCGGATTGAAGCAGTAGGTCGCCATAATCAATACCGGCGCCGAAATCAATCTCCCATACACTTTCAACATCTTGAAGAGCGAGGGTAATTCGGTCAAGACCGTAGGTAAGTTCAACGGCAACCGGATCTAAGTTGACACTGCCCGCCTGTTGGAAGTAGGTGAATTGGGTGATCTCCTGGCCATCCAACCAAACTTCCCAGCCAAGCCCCCAAGCCCCCAACGCCGGCTGCTGCCAGTTATCCTCAACAAAGCGAACGTCATGCTGCCTTAGATCGAATCCAATCGCCTCCAGGCTGTCAAGGTACAATTCCTGTGGATTTCCTGGATCTGGCTGGAGGATGACCTGGAGTTGGTAATGCTGCTGCATGCGATTAGGGTTATCCCCAAACCTACCGTCATCTGGACGAATGCTTGGTTCTATGTAGACCACGTTCCAGGGTTCAGGACCCAACACTCTTAAGGCCGTTGCCGGGTTCATTGTGCCAGCGCCAACCTGTACATTATGGGGGTGCCATACCAGGCAGCCTTGCCCCTTCCAAAAATCAAGAGAGCGCAGGATGATCTCCTGGAAGCTCATTCGATCGGCCATCTTCTACCTTCTCTTCCTGTAGCCTAACAACTACTAACCGCCAGCATCATTACAGAAGCTGGCGGTTGAATTTAACGAATTTTTATTCTCCTCTCAGGTGGCCCATTATAACACAGATGAGATTACCGGAGAATTTTTTTGGGGGGTAACTAAACCGGTTTTCGAAATCGGTAGATGGGGATGTGCTGGCCAACAAAAAAGGCGCAGATGTCTACGCCCTTTCATTCATGAGATCAGATCACCAATTGTGAAAATTACGATCTCGAGAATTATCTCAACCGCTTTTACTTTCCTTTATCCTTATTTTTCCCGTGTCCCTTAGCCTTGCCATACGGAGGACCTCCATTAGCCCCGTCAAAATCCTTTCCTTCATCTCCCGTCTCTTGAAGATCTTCCATGTGCTTTCCCCCGCCCTTTGCCCATGGAGGGGGTCCAGTATATCCAAGCTCCGTCTTTAGTTCGCCCCAACCCAATTCCTTTAAAGCGTTGACGGTGTCTTCATAAGATCCTTCGTAACCAATATCCGATTCGGATAATGCTTTCGCTTGTTTTATCTGGCCCCAGCCAACAGGATCCTCGCCACTACGCCATTCATTAAGAATCGTTGATATGGGAACTCCATCGCTGGAATAATTTACGGCATGCTTAACCTGGCCCCAGCCAAATCCATCAGCCTTATAGGCCAGAAGCTCTTCCATCGCTGTCTCGAAAGTTTCTGGTGAGGGCATGGGGTCGATCATATTTAACAGCCACCAGGCTTGCTTGAATTGGCCTGGACCAACACCTAGCGACATAAAATATTCGCAATCGTCCGGCCTGCCCATTTCGGCCAGTATTCCTAAAACTAAAGTATTGCAGGGGTACTCTTCGTTCAGTATATCTTCCTCACCATCTCCATCACCATCTTCATCCTGAGCGAAAGTGAGGGCCGGCACTATAAGAGCGAAAAGAAACAACAGAAGAATGACAAACTTAAACTTTGGTATCTTCATTAGTTATTTCCTCCAGGTAATTTAACTGGAAATGTTTACAATCTAAAATTTACTATAGCATCAAACTGATAGCAACTGAATAGTACTCATTCCTACTTAATCGGATTTTCACAAAACTTATGTAACCTCGATCCTCATTGGCAGTCCTTTTGGACTAGTCAACAAAATTTTGTCGATGTCGATCCCAACCATCAATAACGCGCTGCTCAGCTTGATCGCCTGCTAACCCAAGGCCGAATATGGCTCCCTGGTTTATTAAGAGCGATTGGGCGCGAGCAATGTTCCTATGTTCACTTGCTCCATTTAGAATATCATCAGCTAAGTGAGCCATTGATCTTAAGGCAGCTGGTGTATTCAAATCGTCATTCATCGCCTGGTTAAATGTGGATTTATACTTCTCAGCATCAATTGGCTTGCTGCCCCCTGACTCAGCCCGTGCAGCTTCCTTCAATGTCCGGGCTAAATTAACTGATTCCAGCAGGTCGGCTTTACGATACGTCCATGCTTCACGGTAATGGAAACGAGCGAATAATAGGCGGATAGCATCGGCGCTGTATCCTTCATTAAATAGATCGCGGACCATTATCAGGTTCCCAAGGGATTTGCTCATCTTCTCCCCTTGATAACAAACCATGGCCACATGCATCCAGATTCGGGTAAAGGGTTTTGAACCACTTGCATATTCGGCTTGTGCGATTTCGCACTCATGATGAGGAAAAACAAGATCCGCCCCGCCGCCATGAATATCAACTGGTAAGCCAAGAAACAATGACGACAAGGTTGAACATTCAATATGCCAGCCTGGACGCCCGGGTCCCCAGGGACTATCCCAGGTCGGCTCACCAGGGGCTGAAGCTTGCCAAAGCACAAAATCCAGGGGATCGCGTTTATTGGGGTCGTCGGGATTATTACCCCTCTCATTGGCAAGTGGCAGCATCTCTTGGTAACCAAGGCGGCTTAGCTGCCCGAAATCCTGATCTTTTTTTATTTGAAAATAGACGCTTCCAGCCGATTCGTAAGCGACACCCTTTCTTAGCAGTTCCTTCACATTATCGATAATCTCAACAATAACATCAGTCGCCCTCGGGAAATAATCTGGCGGCCGAATATTTAAATCCTGATTATCGTCAATAAAATGTCGAGTCCATTGATTGCCAAGCGCTCGCCAATCATGCCCGTCTCTTACCGCTCTTCGTAAAATATCGTCGTCAATGTCGGTTACGTTTTGAACATATCGCACCTTGTGGCCTCGGGACTCCAGGTATCGAATCAGCACATCAAAGGTGGCATAAGTAAAACCATGGCCGAGGTGGGTGGTATCGTAAGGTGTGATTCCACAGACGTAGACAGTTAGCGTATCATCAGCGGCTTCAATATTCTCTTTCTTTCGAGTTAGCGCGTTGTATAACTGCATCAATCCTCCAGCATTTTTACGGAAACTCATATTATAGCTGGATTAGCTTCAGTCTAATACCGCCAATCATCGTTATTCAGTTTTGAATGGGCCTTTTTTACACAGAATTCATGAACAAGCGTGAATCGCTTGAAGTGACTTTTTTGGCTCCTAGCTGGTCATTTCTCCCAGGACTATTTTATGATAATCGCCTGGAAAGAGTAATCGTCGTTATTCTTCCACGTCTGTGAGATCTCTAACTAGCGGCAGAGTAAACCAGAATTTACTCCCCTCCCCTGGCACACTGTTTACGCCAACCTCCCCACCTAACTTTGTTACGATCCGCCTGACAATGGAAAGGCCCAGGCCGTGTCCTTGAGCACGCACTTGATAAAGTTTAGTAAAAGGAACAAATAATCGACGTTGGTCCTCTAGGGAAATGCCTGGGCCATTATCTAGGACCCAAAAACGCACCATGCCATCAGCTTGCTTGACCGCGCCCAACTCAATTTCAGGTGGGCGACCGCCATACTTGATGGCATTGCTAACATAATTAACCCAGACCTCCTGGACCCATGGTTTATGACCCATGGTGATAGGCCAGGATACTGGGAATATTATCTTTGCCTCACTCTCATCGATCAGGTTGCTTAACCTCTTTCGTGTCTCAGAAACGATGGCCTCCATCGATATTGGCTCTAAATCGATTTCATCCAGCTGCCGTACCTCTGCCAGAAGAAGCAGTTCATCGATAATGCTCTCCAGACGCAGCCCATTTTCGAGAATAACTTGAATCCCTTGCCCAAGAAGCTCATCTTCTCCACTGACATAATCCTGTCCCAATACTTCGGCAAAACCCAAGAGTATCGCTAGCGGGTTCTTGAGATCGTGGGCTACAGTGTGGCTAAAAGCATTTAATTCCTGGTTTTGCGCTAATAATGTGCTGTTTATCTGGGATAACTCTTCATTCTCCCGCTGGAGCTGATAAATAATTTCCTCTTGTTCATCGGTTAGCGGTCCACTTTCGATTTTTTTCTTTGCCGCTAACTTTTTTACCTTTGCTGCTAATCGAGTATTGTGAATTGCTAGAGCGACCTGGCTGGCTACCATCTCCATTATAACCTGGTCATCTTCTTTGTAGGCATCAGCTTTAGAGCTCTCAACGGTAACAACGCCAACTACTCGATTTGTCACTCTCATAGGGACGCATAAAGCGGAGCGGATCTCTTCTACCGAACCCCGGTAGCGCGGATCGAGGCTCACATCGCCGATGCAAACTGGCCGGCCAGTCTGAGCAACCCAGCTGGTGATACTGGTTCCCGGTCTTAGCGGCCTTGTGTTGCCGATTATCCCTCTCTCCAATTCGGAAGCCTCAAGTGCTTCTTTACTGATGGCATATCGCTTAAGACGTCCACTGTCGTTCTCTACAAGGTAGATTGCAGCATGACGATAGCCCAGATCATCTTCAAGAATTCTCACCGCTTCTTGGGTCAATATGTCAATTGAAGTTTGCCGCTGCATTTGCAGCGAAAGCTTATTTAAAGCAGTTAACTGTCGGAACTTGCCGGTCATCTGATAAGCCTCGTGGACGGGCTTTGTTAAGAGCTCTTTCCCCTCTAATTCGACTGCGGTCACTTTTGTTCCAAATCCAGAGATATCCTTCCCGTTTCTCTGGCGTGCATCACTTTTTTCAACCGCACTTTCGAGACGGGCCATCAATCGATCAGTTGTGAGTCTCATCCAACTATACTCCAGAAAGGCGAAAAAACAATCGGTCTCACTCTTCAATAATTGGAGGCTCTATCCTTTCTGCCTCTATCCTACAGAGCAAAAACACTCTAGGAAAATACTTATGCATAATGGAGTTACTGTTGAATTAATCGCAAGTCACAACAAATCTTAGACAGATTTCATCTCTGGGGGTTGAGAGATCTAAATTGTGAAAAAAGCGCAATGGAGTAAACGAAACGAGCTCTTCGAACCTTATGGGGCAGTACTCGAACAACGGAAACCGAGGTTTGCCCTGCTAACACTCGGCGAGTAGGAGCTCCGGCCGCTAACCCTGACTTCTTCGTCAAGCGATAGCCAGGAGCCGCCACGGAGAGATTTAAAACCACCCTCCAAAGGTCCAAGTGGATTTGTGTCGGTTGATGTTTCATAGTAGCGGGGATCATACCAGTCGCTCACCCACTCCATGACATTCCCAGCCATATCATAGAGGCCAAATTGTGATGCACCTTCTTTATAAGTGCCAACTGGGGCCGTATCACCATAGCCATCGTCATAGGTGATATTTCTATCTTCCAGTGGACAGTTAGCGTCACAAAAATTAAGATAGGTTCCATCAAAAGTATCACCCCAGGGAAAACGGTATTTAATTGCCTGTTCAGGGTCGTATCCCGCAGCCCGCTCCCACTCGGCTTCAGAAGGCAATCGAGCGCCGCGCCAGGCGCAATAATTTTGGGCATCATTCCAGCTGACAAATATAACGGGGTAATCTGCAAAGCCAGGATCACCATAATATGCACGATGCAATGTAGCCCCAGGTCGATCGGGAGGATCGCATGCCCCCTCGTTAACACAGATGCTGTATTGCTCATTTGAAACTTCTAGCTCATCTATAAAATAAGGATCAAGACGAACTATATGAGAAGGTCTCTCATCGTTCTCACCCTCGTCATCACCCATCCGGAAGATCCCACCAGGGATGTAAATCATTCTTGCACCTGTTTTATCGTCCACTACAGGAACCGGGGTTGGAATAGGCGTTGTTGATGGCGCCGGCGTTGGCGTTAAGGTCGTTATGGCTGTGAGAACAGCAATTACCTCTGACCTAATTGTGGCCGTGGCGGCGGTACTAGCTTCCTGTATTTTTGGACTTTGGTTGGCCAAAACAAGACCGACAACCACGCCAGCAAATATTAGTAAGATTGCCCCCAGGGCAAGGATCGTTCGCTGTTCCATAATCCTGCGAGGCTTATCAGGTCGCCGGGGATTCACAACTGGGAAAACAGTCGAATCCGTACGCCTTAATTCATTATACAAGGGTGACGGACGGCCGGTCGGACGATTTAGCGCCTGGCTAAATTCAGCAGCGCTTTCATAGCGGGCCTCTGGTAGTAAGTCCATAGCCCTGGTTGCTACTACTGATAGATATGGCTCAATGTTGGGGTTAATCTCCCTGGCTGGAACCAGATCTTCAAGTCCGCTTTCTCTTTCCAGCGCATTGGGCGGCGTCACGCCAGTCAGCAGCTTATAGAGCGTCGCTCCCAAACTATAGATGTCGCTGGACGCGCTGGTTGTTATAGTTTTTTGAATTTCAGGCGCCGCATACCCATCGATTTCTTGGCTGAATCCGAGATTCGCCAGTCCAATGTTGACCAGGAAGACTTCTCCTGAAGGAGTAACCCGGATATTCGCAGGCTTAATCTGGTGGTGTAATTGATCCTTTCCATGGAGATATGTAAGGGGTTCGCAGGCCAATTGCAGCCATCCAGTTATCAAGTCAGACGGTAAAGGTTGGTATTGTCCAAGCAAACTGGCACAATCAATTCCATCGATGAATTCAAAGAGATAATAATGACCTATCTCTTCAAGGAAAAAGTAATCAATAACCTTGGGCAATTGGGAATGTTTCAGTTTGGTAAGCCGGCTGAATTCTTTTCTAAATAGACGCAGCCTATCAGTGGATGGAGCCAGGTATTCATTAATGGCCACATCTATATGATCTTCCTGATCCCAAGCCCTGTAAGTTGCCCTATAAGGACCTTCACCTAGAAGATAGACGATCTTATATCGATTATTTACAATTTCGCCTGGTAAAAGAGGCATAGTTGATTTTTGACACCCAGCCTTCACTCAGTAAAAATATTTATAACCGGCATGGGGCTTACTAATCCTTTCGAATACATAGGTACTATTTGGTTTGATACTCCCAGCTGATAAATGGTCCTTTACTAAAACTTTATAATTATTGATTCACCAGTTTAGCTCGATATAAGTTGCCTTACCAGACTGTTCAACTACTCCTCTTGATTAGGAGATTAACAAATGAACGATGAAACCAAGATGTTGCAGAGGACCCTATGGAAAATATACCAGCGTCAAGCAAGGCCGATACCATGGGTAGATAGCGGCAATTTGCCTTGGGATGATCCCGACTTCTCCCAAAGAATGCTGCTAGAACACCTTGATGATTCTCACAGCGCAGCCTCGCGCCAACCTCCAGAAAGGCAGCTTCAAATAGATTGGTTGTGGTCGAAATGTGGATTGCAGCCCGGATCTAATCTACTGGATATGACTTGTGGTCCTGGCTTATATGCCGTCGAATTTGCCGAAAGGGGCTGCTTTGTCACTGGAGTCGATTTTAGTCCCGCTTCGATTGAATATGCGCGTACGCTGGGGGCAAGACGAGGGGTATTGGATAGATGCAATTTCATACAGCAAGATGTCCGCGGGGCTGATTTATCTGCTGCTGCTCCAGAGGGCGGCTATGATGCCGCGATATTCCTCTACGGCCAGCTCGCGGTTTTCCCCACAGCCACGGCCGACAGGTTGCTGGGGAATATTGTAAGCGCTCTGCGTCCAGGAGGTTTGCTTTGCCTCGAATTGTTAGATCAAGATAAGGTGGATAAAGAGGACGGAAGCTGGTGGTTTACTGATGATAAAGGGCTCTGGGGATCAGAACCTTTTCTGCATCTCGGTGAAAGATTTTGGTTGGAAGCTGAAGCTCTGTCTATTGAACGATACCTAATAATCGATCTCGACAGTGGGAAGTTAAATGAGATCGCCCTATGCGACCAGACCTACTCGATGCCAGAGATGGCGGCCAAGCTCATGGATGCCGGATTTCATACTGTTGACACCTATCCGGCATGGGGTGATCTTCCTCTATATGATGCTGATGAATGGGTGCTTTATCTGGCGAGAGCCTGAGAAATGGCGAATGTTTTCTTCGGTCACGCACACACTATTGGGGTCTGGTTATTTTATACAGCCTCTAATCTCCCTTTAAGCCTTCATCGCTCGTTTCCGCTGAACTGCTCTTGCTAAATAAACCCTCAATTTTTCCGGTGAGCGCCAGGAACCATTTTGGTGCTCCTAAGATAGTGCCAGCCGATTCGTTTTCTTTTTCAAGGTTGGCATCCTCTTCATTTCCTTCAGATTTCTCTACTTTCGTCAGTGAATAGGCAACTGCATGTTCGGCTGGAAGTATCAATGCTCCGTACTGGGTCGCATATACCTGGGTAAATTCCGCTCCAAAGAGAAATATTTGGGAAGAGTAATAAAACCAAAACAGTACAACAATGAGCGATCCAGCGGCGCCGTATAAAGATCCAATGGTCGAAAACTGGAAATAGATAGCCAGTCCAATTGTGCCAATAGTAAATAAGAAGGCCGTCACCAAAGCCCCGACAATAACATCGCGCCAGGCAATCTGGACATCAGGCAGCATCTTAAAGATCAGGCTGAAGATTATCGTCACGACAACAAAGGCCACTATGAACTGAACGATCTGGATCGCTCTCCAGGTCGGCAGGAATTCAAGATAATCTGGAATAAAATCGGCCGCCAATGACACCAGGGAGGCTACGATTGTATTAAGCAGCAAAAATACAGTGAGGAAGACGCCCAATCCTAGAACAGCCCCAAAAGCCAATAATCTCCCTCGAACAAAGAGCCATATCCCAGCTCCCGGAGCTGCCCTTACACCCCAAATAATATTCAACGTTTCCTTCAGATGGTTAAAGACATTTGATGCGCCCCAGAACATGACAACCAAGCTTATTATCGCCGCTAATGTCATTGACGTTGGCGCCGAAACACTCGAGACAATACTGTCGAGCCAAGCAGTTGCCTCACTGCCAATAATATTTTCCAGGAAAGGGATAATCTCTTCGGAAGTCAGTAACTCTGCCGTAAGTCCACTGCGTTCCAAAAATATAGCGATAAAATCTGCGGTGAGAAGCCGGCTCAACACCTGGGTGATGATGCCAGCGACAATTATTAACAGCGGGGCAACTGATATCATGAGGTAGAAGGAAAGGGCTGCAGCCAGGCGAGTAGACCGGTCTTTCGCAAATTTTTGCCCCGCTGCGAATAGGATCGATACAATGGCCTTCAGACGATTCATTCTCTAGTCACCCAAATTTTATGAATAGATATCATCGCTTCTTCGTTGATATCACCACAGTAGGTCCGCCAACAACAAACAAGGACACACATCTTGAGGTTGAGAATAGTATCCTATTCGCCTTTCCAGGAAAACGGTTGCAGATAATCCACTATTCACTTCTTCATCTTTCACCTTTATCTGCTTTTTGTAAAGCCTGGTCAAGATCAGCGATGAGATCTTGTGGATGTTCAATACCAATAGACAGCCGGATCAGACCTGGATCGACTGCCAACGGTGAATCAGCGACCGAGAAATGGGTCATCGGCGCCGGCAGTTCAATAAGTGATTCCACGCCCCCAAGGGACTCCGCCAGAGTGAAAAGCTCAGTCTCCCTGGCGACAATTCGGGCGGCCGCTTCACCTCGCCTGAGTGTAAACGAAATCATACCTCCCGGCCTGGCCATCTGTCTATTGGCCAGTTCGAATTGTGGATGACTCGCTAAACCCGGATAGTTTACTTTTTCAACTCCCTGGTGTCCCTCAAGATATTTGGCAACTTGAGTCGCGTTGTTGCTATGGGCCTCCATTCGTAAAGCCAGGGTTTTTATTCCCCTCAAGGTGAGAAAGCAGTCCATTGGCCCTGGCACTGCTCCCACCGCGTTCTGTATATACTTTAGCTTATCGAAGGGTCCAGCATCGTTAAGAACAATTACACCCCCGACTACATCAGAATGTCCGCCAATATATTTTGTTGTGCTGTGGACGACAAAGTCTGCCCCAAGCTCCAGTGGTCGTTGCAGTGCAGGAGAGGCAAATGTGTTATCTACCCCCAGCCAGATACCGGCCTGCCGGGCTACATCCACCGCAGCGCTGATGTCAGTCAGCCGGAGCATCGGATTTGTTGGCGTCTCCAGCCAGATCATTTTTGTATTATCTTGGATTGCCTGGACGATATTGTCGATATTGGTCGTGTCGATATAGGAGAATTCAAGCCCATAACCAGTTAGGATCTTGTCAAAAAGACGGTGAGTTCCTCCATATACATCATCGCCACAAACAACATGGTCTCCCGGCTTCAGCATGCGCATCAGCCCGTCAATTGCCGCCATACCAGATGAAAATGCCAGGGCAAAACGACCTCCTTCCAGTGCCGCCATCGCCTCCTGCAGTGCCGATCGGGTTGGATTATCACTCCGTGAATATTCGTAGCCCTTGTGCTGTCCAATATCCGTCTGAGCATAAGTAGATGTTTGGTAGATAGGGGTCATCACCGCGCCGCTTGTTGGATCAGGCCTGACGCCAGCATGGACTACATTGGATTCGAATCTCAAGTTCGAATTAGATTTACTATCGCTCATAGGGGAAAATCCTTTTTGGGACGGAAAGCTTTATCGATTTAATGTCCACGTCTATATTTAACACAAAAAAACACCGAGATGCTTAGGTCAGATGCGCTGCTTCCACCTACAAGAATCCAGCCTTTGTTAGAATTATTAGTTTGAAATCTGCCGGAGTTTAGCATGGGCACAAGAAAGGGGTCAAGATAGGCGAGATATGAATCCAGTTGGGAAAAGTGTGGGGCCGTGTTACATTTTCCCTCAATGAGCAGAGAGAAGAGGGATGGTTTTCCAAATCCAACAATTTGCAGCTGGTCTTACGGCCTTCTAGCTGTCGCCGCATCCATACTATTGGGGCTGTCAATTAGCCGCCTTCTGTTCGAAGGCTTGTTCCCCGGCTGGTCCTGGGTGGGATCGCCGCTGGCAGCCATCACTGTTTCGCTACTCTTTGGGGCGCTGGGCTGGCTGGGATGGCGGCGGTTAGCCCTAAAATTGGCGGATATCGAGAGCGGGACCAGCCAACAAGACAGCGATCATCCGGCCGAATTCCCCAATCCAGGATGTCGAGAGCTGTCCCTGGCGATAATTCCTTTCTTACCGCTGTTCCTCAATCTTTTTTTCTTGTTTGAAACCAGGGTATTTTTACTTGAAAGCCGGTTCTTGACTTATGCCAGCCTTTGGCTTGCTTTTCTTTTCCTGGCTCGTTTGCTTGTTCATCCTGGCAGGTGGATCTGGCTAGGTGTTCTCTACAGCCTGATCTTTCTAATACCAATATTCATTCTGACCATGGGTCAGACAGTGGGGACGGCCGATACCTTCGAATTCCAGGTTATTGTTCCCAAACTCGGTATAGCTCACCCTACAGGCTACCCTCTCTATATTCTCCTCAGCAAGCCTTTCACCTGGATTCCGATTAAATCCATCGCCTGGCGGGTGAATCTAGCTACTCTATTTTTTGCTCTTTCAGCTCTTTCCACGCTTTACCTTCTAATCTACCGCCTGACAGATCTGCCCATTATCGCTGTTGTTACAACAGTATTTATGGGTCTGACCCCCACTCTTTGGAGCCAGGCTGTTCAGGCTGAAGTCTACGCTTTAAATGCCCTCATCGTTATCCTTGCTTTGTTTCTTATGAGAGAGATCGGTCGATGGCATATAGACAGCAGCCGGGCAAACGAACCCTCAAATATAGGTAATCGACCGGCTTATTTATCGCTTGCGTTAGCTCTTACCCTGGGTCTGGGTCTAACCAATCACTTGACGGTCGTAATACTGCTGCCGGCCGCCTTCCTGACCCTGTTTTTTGCATATCGTCAGGGGATCTATAGAGATATAACCTGGAGCGGGCTCAAATTTGCCACCTTAATGGGCCTGGCTTTTATCCTGCCGCTGCTCCTATATGCCTATCTGCCCCTTCGTTGGACCGCCCTGAACCAGGATGCAATGGGAATAGACCGCTTTATTGATTGGGTTATTGGCGGCCGATTTCAAGGGGCGCTGCAGCTAACTGCCTGGCTGAAGGAATGGGATAGATACCAAATTGTCGGCCGGCTTTTTCAAAGGGAATGGCCCTGGACTTGGTTTATCCCGCTGGCCTTGGTGGGGCTTATCAGGCTCTTTATTGACAGCTGGCGCTATGCTCTGCTCTTGTTAATTTCCTGGTTGGGCTACGTATTTTATGCATTAAATTATATTGTTCCGGATTTGGCGGTGTTTCTTATTCCATCCTTCATCATCATGACGATCTGGTGGGGTTTGGGGCTTACAGCGATAATAACTATCGTTCTAAGAGTAACCGGTAAGGATTTTCGCTTAAGAGGGCTCCGGCCTGGGGAGTGGCCTGGAGGGTCCCCTTTGGCGATCGCAATTTTGTTAATCCTCATCGCTCCCTTCTTGTTGACCGCCGCTGAGGACACCTGGCCACTGGTTGATGCTTCCGTTCCTGACGGCCGCTTACAGTGGGGGCAAGCAGTGCTTGATCAACCATTGGATTATGGCTCAACGATCCTGGCTGACAGTGATAAATTCCCTCCTTTATATTATTTACAGCAAATCGATGGGATGCGGCCGGATATAGATATTGTTCTGCTGCCCGACGAAACCGCCTATCGGGCGGAGCTGCAGGCCCGCTTACAAAATCGCGATACAGTTTACCTGGCCCGCTTTCTGCCTGGATTGGAAAGTATCTACTATCTAAGATCCGCTGGCCCCCTTACAGAAGTTAGCCAGGAGGGTGTTGAGATTCTGCCTTCCAAAGCGGTTCCTTCTGATCTCGCCTTTGGGCCGGTTCGCCTGGTTGGATACAGCTTAAACCCGGTTTCACCATTTGATCCTCTGAATTCTTCCGTGACCTTCTACTGGCAAAGCGACGAACCGGTCACAGAGGTCCTACATATATACACCAGATGGCTTGGGCCCGAGGGTGGCAGCCAGCCGGCGAGCCAAAACCCGGCCAATAATTATTATCCAACGGTCGCCTGGAAACCGGGCGAAATTGTCGCCGATTTCCACACACTTCCGCCTCCCCCTCTAAACGAGAACATGGAGGTGGCATTGCAAGTTGCGCTGGCGCCGCCCTTTACCGGTGAATCGGAAATAGCCTGGCAAACGGTTACATCCGTTCGCTTCGATGAACCTTTACTAGTTTCTAACACCCAGCCCCAAAGACTTCAATTGGGCCCGGTGCTAGTTGATGGGGCCTCTTTTCAAAACAAAATACGGCCCGGGGACGACTTAACGATTTGGCTTTCTGGTTCGGCCGCCAAACAAGATGAATTAATTCTGGCCTTAGCGCCGGTAGGTAGTGGTGAAGATCGGGTCGAGTTAGGGGATCCAATCGAAAAAATTATTACAATAAAACCGCTCGCTGATAATCGCTTTCTATTATCGGTCCTGCTTCCTGCCGACCTTCCGGAGGGGACCTATGAGTTGATAATCAGCCATCCTTCCGGTCCTAATAAATGTGGTTGGCTGGCCCCGCTTTCCTCAGATTGTTCTCTTGGCACGATATCAGTAAGCGGTGGTTATCTTCCGGCAGGCGCTGTTAATTTTGATGATAAGATAGCCATGCTGTCGGTGAAAGTTAATCCGTACCAGCTCCAACCCGGGGGAGTTCTTGATGTCGAACTCCAATGGCAGGCCCTATCGCCAATGATTAAAGATTACACCATCTTTCTCCAGGTTTTGGATGAGGCCGATAATATTGTTGGTCAGGTTGATAGCTGGCCACTTCAGGGCACATTCCCCACTTCATCCTGGGAACCTAGCCAAATGGTTGATGATGCCTTCCAGATCCGGCTGGATTCAGAACTTCCCCCAGGGCCTTACAAGCTGCATCTTGGTTGGTATCTGCTTGAAGACCTACGCCGGCTTCCGCTTTTAAACGAAGCTGGTCAGGCGGAAGATGACAAACTTGAGGTGCCCGGTCTTTTCATCCAAGAAGATCGGTAGCTGATCAAGCTGTATATTTAATCAGGTGACCAAAATATATATGCTCCATATCCTACGACCCTATCTCTTGGTCCGGCCGTATCGCCTGAATTTCTAAGATCGACTGTCCTGCCTTGCAGCTTCTTCTCACGGGCAAGATGAAGCAGCCCATTGATGGCTCTCCGGCCGCAGGCCTGCCCCTCCGTTACTGGTCTAAGACTTTCGATATTTTCTGAGGTAATCTTATCGAGGGCGACGGCTTCAGCGTAACTGTGATAGTGGCTTAAATCAGAGCTGATAACCACCACTGTTTCAGGCCCTCCCCAAAGAGCCGCCAGCACTTCGGCCACTTCCGCTTCCGGAGGGCTGCCAACCACCAGGGGGACCAGTTTAAAATCCGAGAAGATGATCTGTAAAAAGGGTAGATGAACCTCTAAAGAGTGCTCTCTCGAATGGGCCTGGTCAGAAATCTCGACCTGGCGATAGGCCAAAGCTTCCTTAAGCCCAGCCTTGTCCAGGGGTATCCGGCCCAGAGGCGTTGCGAACGAATCCGCATTACTTGTGGCCAGCCCCCGAATATTAGCCCAGTGGCTGGGCCCCAGGAGCACCACCCTTTTTACAGCGCCGTTGGCCTGGGCCAGCCGGGCATAGGCCGATCCAGCCACGGGTCCCGAATAGATATAACCGGCGTGTGGTGCAATGATTGCCTTGGGAACTGGACCGGTCACATCGGCCGCTTCTTTAATATAGCCATTAACCATTTCGATCAGCTCATCTGGTCGTCGCGGATAAAATTGTCCGGCGACGGCTGGTTGTCTAACTGTTTCCACAATATCCTCCCCTCTTATCGATAATAATCCAATGTTGAGATTAGAAGTGCGATTTATCGCCTCAATCTACAGTATAATATAAAGGATAATATAGGTGAACTGCTTTTTTCAAGATCGATGGATAAGGTTTCAATTAGATGAAAGGTGCAGCTATGGACAGTGTTGTAGCCACTAAATATTGGCATCAGTTAACAGATGGACGGATTCAATGCGATCTCTGCCCCCGTTTCTGCAAGTTAAATGAAGGTCAGAAAGGCATGTGCTTCGTCAGGGCTCGCCAGGACGATCAAATCGTACTGACCACCTATGGTCGTTCCAGCGGCTTTTGTGTAGACCCGATTGAGAAGAAACCGCTCAACCATTTTCTACCTGGTACACCGGTTCTCTCCTTCGGCACAGCGGGCTGCAATCTGGCCTGTAAATTTTGTCAAAACTGGGATATCAGCAAATCCCGAGAAATCCACACACTAGCCGATTCTGCCTCACCAGAGACTATTGCCCGGGCCGCCCAGGAGCTTGATTGTGCCAGTGTTGCCTATACCTATAACGATCCGGTGATCTTCTTAGAATATGCCATCGATGTCGCCCAGGCTTGCCGCGAGGTGGGAATAAAGAGTGTCGCTGTTACGGCTGGATATATTTGTGACGAGCCGAGGATTGAATTTTATCGCCACATGGACGCGGCGAATGTCGACCTAAAAGGATTTTCGGATGATTTTTATCGCCGCCTATGCGTTGGCCGACTCCAGCCGGTCTTAGATACGCTTACATATTTAAAGCACGAAACCGACGTTTGGTTTGAGATCACCAACTTAATCATCCCCGGGGAAAATGATTCCGACAAGGAGCTTAATGAGCTTACCCAGTGGGTGGTCGAAAATCTTGGGCCTGATGTTCCCCTACATTTTTCTGCTTTTCACCCTGATTATAAGATGCTCGATGTACCGCGTACGCCCTCAAGCACCCTTTCCCGTGCCCGGAATATCGCGCTAAAGAATGGGCTGCGCTACGCTTACACAGGAAACGTCCATGATGA
This sequence comes from Anaerolineae bacterium, assembly GCA_036985655.1. Taxonomy (GTDB): domain Bacteria; phylum Chloroflexota; class Anaerolineae; order Promineifilales; family Promineifilaceae; genus UBA11865. The sequence goes on from BTQB01000009.1 coordinate 22,095, forward strand.
AGGGGGTGGAAGCACCTACTGCCACCAATGTGGCCAGAAGCTAATCGGCCGTGATTGGTACGTACTAACGGCCTGGCACCTGACCGCCGGCGGCCGCTGCCAGCGCTGTGGCGAGCCTTGTGCAGGGGTTTTCGAAGATCAGCCTGGAACCTGGGGATCCCGCCGTCAGCCTGTAAGGCTGTCTCGCTTTCAAGTCGCTTGAACCACCTAGCTTCAGTAAGCGTCCGGTGAGAACGGCCGCTCTTTTATTGTGCCTATAAAAAAATTAGATAGATTATCGACCACAAAGAAGATTAATTGAACTAACAGATCGCAAATGAGAAGCAGCACATCGGTCTGGCGTTACTTTGACATTTGGTTAGCGGCCGCCGTCTTTTTATTAACAGCTTACGGTATCTTGGCCATAAAGAGCGCGGTCACCGGCGCTCCTGCATTTGAGTCTTATCCCCAACGCCAGATATTATTCGCCGCCATAGGTATCGTTATAATGTTGGCTGTCGCGGCCATCGATTACCGGATCCTTACCTCCTCACACTGGTACATCTATGCTTTTTTCATCGCCTCGCTGATCATCGTAGCTGTTATCGGCGTTATCAACAATGAATCCCGGCGTTGGATAAGCCTTGGCTTCATTCAGCTCCAGCCATCCGAATTCGGCCGCGTCTTTATCGCTGTCACCTTCGCCCAATTTCTTATCCACCGGCAGGATCGGATGGGCCGGTTTAGCAACACATTAGGCGCCCTGGCTTACATCGCCTTGCCCGTCATATTGATCTTTATCCAACCTGACCTGGGCATGTCGATCCTCTTCCTGGTCATGTGGTTTGTAGTCATTTGGTTGGCGGGACTGCCCCTATCCCACTTTGCTGTGCTGGCTTCTGCGGCCATCGCGGGAGCCGTCCTTCTATTTCCTTTGCTGGCCGGTTACCAGCGGGACAGGCTAACCGCCTTTATCAACCCCGAAGCTGTGCCTGAACAGGCCTTTAATATCGAACAGGCCTTGATAAGCATCGGCTCAGGCGGTTGGTTCGGAAAAGGCTATCTTCAAGGGACCCAGAGCCAGCTCGGTTTTCTTCGGGTGCAGCACACAGATTTTATCTTCTCAGTCATCACAGAAGAGATGGGCCTGATTTTCGGGGCCTTGGTGGTGTTAGGGTTAATGGCCTTCATTCTTATGCGCATCCTTCGGGTAGCCAGGCTGTCGCCAGATCCAGTGGCCAAGTTCATATGCGCCGGCATCGCCAGTGTGCTATTCTTCCAAACGATTGTTAGCGTCGGAATGAATCTTCGTTTGCTGCCGGTTACAGGCCTTACCTTGCCCTTCGTCAGCTACGGCGGCAGTTCATTGATTACCTTATATATGGGTGTAGGCGTTGTCCAGTCCGTATTAATGCGCCATCGCAAGCAGGAATTTGGCTAGGCTGTCGCCAGTGGTCGGTTATCGGTGACTCATCCACTATCAACTGTCAACTAACAACTAATCCATGTCTGTTCGTCTTCGTTTTGCCCCAAGCCCTACCGGGTTCTTACATATTGGCGGTGCCAGAAGCGCCCTCTTCACCTGGATGTATGCGCGCCGGTACCAGGGCCAATTTATCCTTCGTGTCGAGGATACAGATTTAAAGAGAACAAGAGAAGGCGCCATTGAGGACATCATGACCTCCTTAAAATGGCTGGGCATCGATTGGGATGAGGGGCCGGATATTGGCGGCCGCTATGGCCCGTACATTCAAACCCAGCGTGCCCCTCTCTACCAGGAGTGGGCTAACTGGCTGCTGGAGGGTGATCATGCTTATAAATGTTTCTGTACCCCGGAGGAATTAGCCGATCGCAGGAGTGACCGACAAAAGAGGGGTGAGTCAATCATCGGCTACGATCGACGCTGCCGGTTATTGACCCCTGCCGAGCGTGCCGCTCGTCGAGATTCAGAACAAGGCTACACAATCCGC